>JAQGHH010000160.1 GCA_028288945.1 Phycisphaerales bacterium | reverse complement strand
AGCGACGCCCCGCCCGGCTCGGTCGCGCCGGGGAGCGCGGTGGCGGGGGCAGCCGCAGGTGCGGCGGGCGCGGCCGCGGGTTGGGAAGCGGGCGAAGGCTGCGTTGAAGGCGAGGGGTCCGTCCCGGAATCGGGCTGCGTCGTGGCCGGCAGCTTGACGACCTGGTCCGCAACCAAGCCGATCCGCCGGGCGAAGATTTCACGGGCCTTGGCGAGGGATTGCGCGCTCTCGTTGCCCCGCTGCATCGTCAGGCGCAGGAACCAGCCCGCGGCCAAGCCGTTGGAAATCTCCGGCAGCTTCGGGAGGATCTGGTCCAACTTCTCGGTGGCCCCGGCGGTGTCACCGGTGCGGTAGATCTCCACCAGGTAGTTGATGACCGCGCCTTCCGAAGGCTGGATGCCACTTCGCGTGTACAAGTCGATTAACGTCACATACCAATTCAGCGCCTGGTCGGTGAGGCCGGCGTTGGCGAGCATGTCCGCGCCGATGGCGAGCGCGTCGGGCTGGGCGGGATTCGAGCGAAGCCGGGCGATGATCGCGGCAAAGCGCTGGACCGGCGTGGCCTCTTCCGGCATGAACTGCCATTGCAGAAAGGTCACCTCGGGCAGCGGATAATATTTAGCCGCCTGCTCCAGCATCGCCACCGCCTCGGCCTGTGAGCGCTGCTCGAGCAGGAGCACGGCCTTCACCGCGATGTACGCTTTGACGTCGTCGGGCACGGTCTGCTTGGTGAGCAGATCCTTGAGGTAGGCGAGCTTGCCCTCGGCGGTCTGGATGCGGCTGGAGTACAGGTCGATCGCGCGGATCTGGGCGACGCGGTCGCCCGGGAGGATACGGCGGTAGGCGGTCCACGCGGCGATCTGGCCGTTCACGTCGCCGAGCTGCCGGCGGGTCTCCGCGAGTCGGCGCGGGTAGCGGGGATCCTGCGGGTTCATCCGCATCGCGGCTTCGAGAAGCGTTTCCCCCTGCCGCAAAATCAATGGCGGGATTCCGGGACGGATCGCGTTGGGCGCGAACTCGGCGAAATGCTCGCCGAGCAGGGCGCGAACTTCGGCCTCTTCCTCCGCGGTATAGGTGCGCTGCTGAGGTTGAGATTGTCCCTGCGAAGGCCCCCCGGGGGCCGGCTGCGACGCCGGTATGGGCTGCCCCGCCGGTGCGGGTGCGGGCTGCGCGGGTGCGGCGGGAGGCGCTCCGCCTGCCGCGGCAGCCAGCGGAAGCGTTAGCAATAGCGATAGGATCCGGGGCGACTTCGTCTGGGACATCGGACGGTTCCTCTCAAGGGTGCTGAATGCTGAGTGCCGCGTGCTGAGCGGAAGACATTGAAGCCGATGCCGACGAAAATTCAATCAGCGTACCGTGGTCCGGAGTCATCTCCCCGCCAGGCCCAGCGCCGTCGCGCTGACGAGCGCGATGACGCAGGCGACTGCGGAAGACAGGCACAGGGCGTCCTCGAACGTGCCTCGGCGGTAGATGCGGCGGACCACGAGTCGTAGCGCCACAAGTTGCGCCAGGGCCGCCGCGGCGACGGCCAAACTGCGAAGCGCCCATGCCGCGGACTCCGTGCGGATCATCTGCCCTTCCACCGGCCGGGCCGAAGCCAACTGCCAGACCCACAACGCCGCCACCATCAGCGCCACGGCAATCACCGCGGCAAATATTGTTCCTGCTAGACGCCGCACGTGAGACCTCCTTGTCGGTGCACAGTATCGTCGTTTAAGCGCCGGCTCACCACGCAGGCGAGGCGGCTAAGGGCTTGGGGAAAACTTGTGCGCCTCCCGTAGGGTCCGCTTTAGCGGACGATTTCGGCGCGACCCGTGTAACCCACGTCCGCTAAAGCGGACCCTGCAAAAGCCGATTTTTTTTTCCCATCCCTAAACGGATGCGGTCGGTCCGCTAGTCCGCACGGGCTTGGTCCGCACGAGCAGCAGCCCACAACTCCCACAGCACCGGCCGCTCGGTAGTCAGCGTATTAACGTCGACCAACAGCTCGACGCGCTGGCGGAGCCATGCGGCCCAATCCGCTCGGCCCAACCGGAGCGCCGCCAAGGCCAGCAGCGCCTGGGCTCGGGCGGCCCGCGGCGCGGGCATTAATTCCGCAAGCTGAACCTTGGCTGTCGCCCCGGCGAACATCTGTTCCCATTCGCCCACGCGGGCGCTGTAGTCGAGCTGAACGAGCACGAGCGTCAGCACTTCGCTGAGCGTCAGTCGGTGGCGGTAGAGATCCTGGATCGATTCGTTCGCCCCGCGGAGGTCGTTCATCTCGAGCAGCGCGTCCACGAGAATCAGCCGGGCCGGCCGGCTCAATCCGTCGACGGCCCGAAGCCGCTGCGAAAGCAGCGCCCGGCTCAGGGCGGCGGATTCCTCCCAGCGGCGCTGGGCGTGGCGCAGTACCGCGAGGTGATGCAGGGCTTGAAGCTTCGCCGTGCGAAACAGCGAGAACCCACGCATCGCCTGGTCAATCTGCTTCTCGGCTTCCTCGAATTCGCCGGCGGCGATAAGCGAGGGCGAGCCGACCGCCATCCGGGAGGTCCGGGCGCTGGTGAAGCTCAGGAAGAGCCACGCAATCCCGACGGTAATCAGCACTGCAAGCTTCGCCGACTGCGGGGCAAACAACACCGACCCCACCACCGCCAAAAGGAATGCGAACTTCAGCAGCATCCCAAATGTGATGTCGCGGCGAACGCGGTGGATGGCGGATTCAGTGGGGATCATGCCATTTCCGCCGGCGCTTGCGCCGTTTGATAACGGCCGGCCAGTTTTTCTACTTCGGGATAGCGCCGGAATAATTCGACCGTCGGCGCGAGGAGCGTTGCGCGGCGGAACGCGTCCGCGGCTTCGGTTTCGCGGCCGAGCAAGTCATAAGCACGCGCCGCCAGCGCCCAGGCATCGCCAACGCGGTGCCCCAACTGGTCGCGGAGGATCGGGAGCTTTTCCTCGAAAACCCGTAGCCCGTCTTCGGGGTGGCCGGTCTTCACGTGACGGAAAATCTCGATGAGCGCCAATCCCGCCGATTCGGCGGGGCCGTTGCGACGGAGGTCGCTGATCGCGCGATCGGCGTCGAACAGATGATCTTCCCGCAGCATCGCCATCGCCCTGCCCAGCCGCAGGCCGTAGGCGGTGCTCGGGTCGGCCAGATCGTGTTCGAGCAGATATTCTTGCACTGAGATGGCGTCATCGAAACGGTGATAGCGGGCGAGGATGGCCGACAGGTAGATTAAAGCCTGCGCCCGCAGGGTGTGCGTCCGGCAGGGTCGGAGAAGCAGATTTTGCACCATCCATGCCGCCTGCGGCCAACGGCGGAGCTGCACGAGCTCACCAAGGCCTTCGACGGCCTGCTGCTCGGCGCGGAGCTTTCGGACGGTGATGCCTG
>JAQGHH010000143.1 GCA_028288945.1 Phycisphaerales bacterium | reverse complement strand
GAGAATTTTGCCGTCCGACTGAATGGCAAGTGCCGCGGCGGCCGGACTTGGCCCGGCATAGTTCACCTGGTACCCGCTGGAGCCGAATCCAGAATCGAGCGTGCCGCCGCTCAAAAGCCGGCGATTTTCCACCTGCTCAACCACCGCCCGCGATGCCCTCTTGCAGACATCCCGACCACGTCGTCGGCGTGTGGTAAGGCGCTGCGAAGCAACTGAATCGCACCCCGAACGTCCGATAACACTCGACTTTGGAAACGAGGCGGCCCACTCCGCCTGCACGGTCTGCTGTGCGCGCATAATTCTCCTGCCCTGTGATGTGGATTTGGAAGTGATTCCGAACAAAGAGCCCGGGCGTGTTAGTGCGGCTCGTGTAGCGGAATCCCCTAGCCCAATCCTGAGTTCAACTTCCCTTTCGCCCGATAAGCCAACACCCTATGAAAAAATGGTGGGGTGCTGCAATTATTTGTTTCGCTCGCGCCAGGCGCGATCTTATCGGACCTGGAAACTCGGTGAAGCGGTGGGGGTGCTAGTTTCTTGCAAACGGGTGTTTAGGGCCTGGATTTTAGGATTCGGACGGCTACGTCCTGTGCATACGCGGGCGATTGGAGACTGACCTCGCCGCCGGGGTGATCGATGGCCTGGGTCTTGTCCGTCCCGCCCGAGCGGGGGTTCACCCACTCCACGTGGTACCGCCCGGCGGGGAGGGCAAGCTTGATCGTTAATTGGCTGCCCCCATGAAGATAGAGCGCGTATACTTCGCCGGGCTGCGAGAGCATATGCGCGGTCGTTCCGCCGGGCAGGGGGGATTTGAGGGATTCGTGGTCGGGCCTCAGTGCGACAAAGTCGAAGCCGCCGAGGAAATCACGGAGGATGCGGAACTGCTTGCGGAGCGCCGTGCCGCCGCCGCCCGGCTGCTTGGGGGGAAACTCGAAGGTGCCGTCCTCGTGGCCGACGGTGAAGGAGTAGTCGAGGTGGTCGAAGCTGCCTCCACCGGCGAGGAAGAATTCCCAGGCTTCCATCCGATAGACTTCGTCGCCCGTCCCTTTGAAGCCGGTTTCGTCGTCGCCGATCACCTTGCCCAAGTCGTAGTTGACCGCGACGGCCTCGGGCGGCGTGGCGTAATGGAAGTTGAAAATTGATATGCCGAGGTTGGGCTTTTCGATTTTCTTTGAGCCGTTGGAAATGTTTTGCGCCACCAGATGCTTCCGCGGCAGATCCTTTTCCGCGTCCGCCAGCGTATCGAGAATCCGGTATTGCCAGTCGAGCGCGACGCCTCCAAAGTAGGGCTCGTTGCAGATTTCGTAGTAGAGGTTATCGAAACCTTTGAGCTCGCCTGCGATCTTCCGCACCATCGCCTGCTGCGTTTCCAGAAGCTTGCCGTTGTGGAGCGTGTTGGCGTCCGTCCGTTGAATGTCTCCGACGGAGTTGACGTTGTTCCGGGCGTTGAGCGGGCTAAGGGCCCATTGGGCTTCGTCGTAATAGGGGCAAAAGAGGACGACTTCGACGACCACGCCATGCCGACCCGCCTGGGTAATAAAATCCTTCAGGCGGGTGAAGTACGCTTCATCCCATTTTTCAAGATCGAATTTCCTGCCGCCACCCGCGTAGCCGTCGGTTTCGCTGCGCGCCCACGGACAGAGGAACCGCCTGCCCTCCGGCGCGAGCGTGTTTTTGGCGATGTTAAACGCGCCCGAAGGCTCGACGTAAGCCCCGCTGAAAAGCCTAGTGAGGTTCATCCCGCCCTTCTGCAGCGTGTCGAGGTAGCGTGCATAATCGAAGTCGCCATTGAGCACCGCGCCGTAATGCTCCGTCGATCCGAGAAGGAACGTCGGCTTGCCGCGGAACAGAAAGTAGTGAGGGTTTGCTGGGTTCAGCGCGATCGGTGCCGCGGGCGACTCTTCCGCGCCCAGAGCGGCAACGGGGCTAAGCACCGCGGCCATCGCGAAGCACAATAATCCGAATCGGACGGCAAGCGGCTTGAGCAAAATGGGCTGGTTCATGGGAATCGCAATGATCGCGCGCTGCCCGCCGGGGCACAAGATCGCGCGTTGGCCGCTCCGTCGGCCGGGGCTAGACTCATTGCTTTGATGAGCTCCGGAGACGACACGGGTGGCGGGCGGATGGTCGAGAAGCCTCTCGAAGGTCCGGGCGATCCGCGCGTCTACTTTGCCGCGGAGCGCACGCACCTGTCCTGGATTCGCACCGGGCTGGCGTTGATGGGGTTCGGGTTTGTCGTGGCGCGGTTCGGCCTCTTCCTGCGAGAGGTGGCGGCGGGGCAGCATCTGCCGCCGGCCCGCCACGGTGGGCTGTCAATGTGGATGGGGACGGCGCTGGTGCTGCTCGGGGTCGGCGTTAACATTATTGCTTCGGCACAGCATTCGCGGTTTGTGAAGGGTTTCGCACGCGGCGAGCTCCCGCGGTTGCCGCGGTGGCCCATGGGGATCGTCGTCTCGACGATGCTTGCCGCGATCGGCGGGGCGATGGCCGTGTATTTGATCTTCGTTCGCTGACGGTCCTTTTTGCCTCGTCGGGTGGAGAGATCGATGCCTGCACTCATCGAATGTGCGATGACAATAATGCTAGGTTGCAATCGCTTGCCGGAGGAATGCCCATGAGCGCGAATCCCAACGCCAGTCCCGCCGCGGATTCTCGCGGCCTGATCACGCTCCCCTCCGCCCACAGCGCCGCCCAAACGCTCGACCGTCTCGAGGCGGCCCTCGGCGCAAAGGGCATTCATGTCTTCGCCCGCATCGACCATTCCGGCGGCGCGCTCGCCGCCGGCCTCGCACTGCGGCCGACTTTCCTGCTCATCTTCGGCAATCCCCAGGCGGGCACGCCGCTGATGCAGAGCAACCAGACGATCGGCATCGATCTCCCCCTCAAGGCCCTGGCGTGGGAGGACGAATCGGGCCGCGCCTGGCTCACCTACAACGACCCGGCGTACCTCGCCGAGCGACACCGGATCAAGGACCGCGGCCAGATGGTCGAAGCCATGCGCGCCGCGCTCCATATCCTTGCCGCGGGGGCAACCGCGCCGTAATGCGATGCTTTTTCACCTTTTCTGGAGACGTGATTGGTATCCAAATGGCTCATCGTCTGGCTCGTGGCGATGGTTCTCCCCGCCTTGCTTGCCTTTCTCAATCGATGGGTCTGGGTGCCGATCCGGATGCATTCCAGGCAGACGATCTTGATCCGCCCAAGGCGTGAGGCGACGGCGTCGGAGCAGTTGACGCCGGAACTGCAGGATTACATCGGGCAGGTGGTTCGGCAGTTTCGCGACATCGGCTTTGAAGTCGCGGGCAATTTCCACCAGCCGGGCGCGGTGCCGGGCATCAATTCGTTCCAGATCGTCTGCGTCAACCGCGCGACCAACGACTTGGCCATCATCATCGCGACCCGTGGCAGCAATTCCCGTTCGATGCTTTTCGCAATCCGTTCCGAGTTCCCCGACGGGACGTGGATCGCGACCGCGAACAATCGCGGGATCGGGATTTTTCCGCGCGAGCCCGGGACAGAGGTGGCGAACTTTTCGTGGGCGAAAGACCCGGCCGAGTTGCACGAAGCGCACCGCCGCCTGCTCCGGCGGGCCGGAAAATCCAACACGCCGCGCATCGCCCCCGCCCCAGGGGAAGCGCTCGCCTATGTCGATCGCGAGTGGGACCGAAACAGCCATTGGCACGTCCGCTGCGGGTACCGATGGCGCGACGATTCCGCCGGGGTGTACCGCTTCACCTGGAAGGGGGCTTACTTTTCCACCTGGAAATTGCTGTGGCCGTTGAAAGGGTGGCGGCTCCGCCTGCGCGACTACAAGGCCCGGCGGCTCTGGAACGAACTGGGGATGGACCAATGGCACCGCCCGGCCAGCGCCGCAGTGCTGCGGTCGCCGCCACCTCGGCCGCTGCCCGGCGCCACGGGAACCTTGAACGCGCCCGTCGAGACGACATCGAACACCCGCGCAGGCACACTCCTGCGCTATGAAGGTGGCCTCGCCGAAGGGGAGATTCGTAGCGAGCAAGTCGACGGAGCGCTCGTCGTCCGCGCCGGCGGCATCACAGTCGGGCGCGTTATTTTGAGGCGGTGGGGCAACTTGCTGCTTATCCTCATTCTTACGGTTCCCGTCGTGAGCACGTCGCTGCTCGTCTGGCGCATGCCGAAGTATTTGTACAGGTCACTCTACGGGATTTGGGTCCTGCCCGCTTTCTGGGTCGTGCTGATCGCAATAGAAATCCTTGCGTTGACCAGAGCGCTGCGGCAGGCCCGGGGCACGGCGGTGATCACCGCATCCCAGGCCGGGCTGCGCTTCACCAACGCCCCCGACCACCGTGGGAACGGCGAGATCGCCCGCGAGGACATCGGCTCGCTGTTCGTGCTGATCGACAGGGCCGGATTGCGGGGAAAGTGGTACCGCCTGGAAGCCCGCCCCTTCCATTCGGGGCCGACCCAGGTCCTCATCCGTTCGAAGGACCTCATCGCCCTCAATGAAGTGCAGCGGGCGATGGCCGTGGCGCTGGGAATCGAATCCGAGCAGCTGGCGGAAACCGTGGGGTGAAGCCAAAGATCATGAACGCAGAGGCGCGGAGGCGCAGAGGTAGGAGGGAAGAGGAAACGCGGTGAACGATGGTTGGCTCGGGTGAGTCGGACCGCGTAATTCTTCGCCTTCTTCCCTCTGCGGCTCCGCGCCTCAGCGTTCAATATCTTTGTGGTGCGCTGGCAATTCGCCTTTCCTCATGGCCGCGGCTTTGACACCGCCCGGCTGTCCGGGTCAAGGAACCGCAACAGTTCGTCTTTCCATTCCTTCGCATATTCCACGCCGACTCGCTTGGTCCGGACGATACGCGGCGGTTCTTTTCCGTCCGTCGCCACGAACAGCGTGTCGCCGGTCAGGTCCAATCCATTTTCGGTAAGCTTGACTTGCATCGCCCGCGCCAGCCTGCCCGGCC
>JAQGHH010000141.1 GCA_028288945.1 Phycisphaerales bacterium | reverse complement strand
ATGAGGTGGCGGTCGAGCTGATCGAGGAAGGAGAGATACCGCCCCAGCCGCGTGCCGCCCCCCGTGTCCAGCCGCACCGCCCCCGCCGGCAATTCGCCCGGCGGGAAGCCCGACGCGACCACAGCCGCGTCGTGCCCGCGCCCGCGCAACGCCGCGGCGAGGTCGACCGTATAACGCTCCGCCCCCCCGCGTGCGGGGTCGCCATGAAGAATGACCAGTGCAATTCGCAACGCCACCAAGCGTACGCCCATCCGACCCTTCGTGAAAGCCCGGGGGAAATGCTGAATGATGAACGCTGAACGCTGAATGAAAAAAAGCGAGCTCTTGTAGGTTCGGCTCTGCCGAACGTTCGCTGCCAGGTTTTCCCCCTTAAACATCAGAGCCGGGGCGTGTCGCCCGAGCGGACCGAAGGGGCGCGTCTTGTACGCGGAGAGGCGTTATCGTGGCGCGGGTTTCCAACCCGTGCAGGGTGCGGGGGAAAAGCAGCATTCGATGATCAACGCACTTCGCACGGGTTAAAAACCCGTGCCACGATGAGCATGTTCGGCAAAGTCGAACCCACAAAAAAAGAGAGACGGCACATGGCCGTCTCTCTTCAGCGTTCAGCGTTCATCCTTCAGCGTTTCTTTCCGCTCACTGGCCCGGCGGCGGGCCGCCGGGGCCGCCCTGGCGGGCGCCCATGAACATCTGGGCGATGCCGCTGACGGCCTGGCCCGTGATCGTCATCGACACTTTCGTTCCGTCGGTTTTCGGCTTCAGCGAGTCGGCCAGCGGCGCGACCATCATCGCGATCATCGCCTCGGGGCCGGCCTGCGGGTTCGGGTTGGCAGCGGCCTGCTTCATGCTCCCCAGGAAGCCGTTGATGCTGTCGGCGAGTTTCTGCGCCGACTCGGCGTCGGCGGCGTTGGCGGTGGCGGTCGCCGCGGGGGCGTTGCCGAACTTCACCGCGATCGTCACCCATTTGCTGTTCGTCAGGATCGGCAGGGCCTCCTGCAACTGCTTGGGCGCCTCGGCGGCCCCCTTCTTGGCCTCGTCGCGCACCAGCTGATTGGGCACGAACGCCACCTGAACCGCCGCGTCGCTCACGCTCGACAGCGCTTCGCTGAAGAGCTTCGTGCGGGCCGCGTCGGCCGCCGCGGGCGGAGCCTCGCCCTTCTGGTGCATCATCAGGAAGTCCCCCTTCTTCTCGAACACGGCCTTCTCGCGGTCGGCGGGCGACATTTCGTCGAGGATCGTCTTCTCGATCGCCTTCACGTCCGCCCCGGGCTTGAGCTGGATGTAGGTGATGCCCTGCTTGTTGGCGTCGGGCCCCTCGTTCGCGCCCGCGTCCTTGGGCTTGCTTTCCTGAACCATCGTGACCGACTGCCCGCCGGCCTTGACGATCGCGTTGTACTTTTCCTCGAACTTGGCCAGCTTCTGATTCCCGTCCGCCGCGTTGGGGCCCAGGACGGCCGTCGCGGCTTTCCGCAGGCTCTCGGGCGTGAAGACGTTGGAATCCGCATGAACGACGAGGACCGAATCCGCGCCGATCGCATCGGGCGGCAGCACCGGCGCCGCGGCGTTCGCCCGCAGGCAAACCATCGCCGCCACCATCGCCGCCGCTCCGGCCAACTTGAACTTGAACTTGGGCATGAAAGTCTCCTGTTACACAAATGGGAAGTGAATTGCGCGCCCGAAAGGGCAGTAGCGCCGAAACCGGCGCGGCCGCGAAGTTTGCTTCCCGCTGCTATACGCATCGCGCCCCCACGAAGTTGCACCCGGCCACAATCGCCGCAAGGCCGTGGCCGGTGCACCAGGAACGCGCCGCCGGGCCACCTGCCCGGCAGGAAGGCAACCATAATCGAAAACCCTCTTCTCCAATACGGGAAAGCCCGGCCGAATCACTCCCCAGATAGCAAGAACTTTGACGCGCAGGCGGTTTACCATTCCTCGCACGCCAAAGTCCATTCGGGCTCAACCGTTTAGCCGCCTCGCTTGCGAGGCGCGTTTCGCGCCAACGTAAGGAAAACGCCCCGCAAGCGGAGCGGCTAATCAGAGGCTCAGCCCGACCGGACTTTGGCCGCGCGAAAGGCGGTAGCCGGATCGGTGCGGAGGATCACTGCTTGACGCCCCGGATTCGCAGCGGCGACAATCATCGCGCTATTGTTCCTCCGAACGGAGCCCACTCATGAAACAGCAGATATGCCGGTGGATCGCGGCGGCGATGTTGCTTCTCCTCATCTGCCCGCCGCTACCGGCCAAAGAGCCGGCGCAGCCCGCGGACAAAGCCGGCCCGGCGACAAAGCCCGCCAGCGAGACCCAGTTCCTCCGCTTCGTCGAAGACAAGAAAGGGGGCGGCAAGCTCGAAGCGGCGCTGGTCACCTATCGCAACGCCAACGGCGTCACCGTTCACCTCGTCTCCGCGCTGCACGTGGGCGAGCACGACTATTACAAGGGGCTCAACGACACGTTCGAGAAGTACGACGCGGTGTTGTATGAGATGATCAAGCCCAAGGGCGCTCCGCCGCCCGAACCCGGGCAGAAGGCGCACAGCGCCATCAGCTCGTTCCAGCGTTTCCTCAAGGACACGCTAGCGCTCGATTTTCAGCTCGACGAGATCGACTACTCCGCCGACAACTTCGTCCACGCCGACCTCGACGCCGAGACGTTTCTGTCGATGCAGAAGGAACGCGGCGAATCGATTTTGGGGATCATGCTCAAGTCGATGATGCGGGAGATGGCCAAGCAGGCCGCCGGCGAAGGCCGCAAGGCGCCGGAGATCGGACTGATCGATCTGCTCGTGGCGATGAAATCCCCCGACCGCCCCCGCCAGCTCAAGCTGCTGCTCGCCCGCCAGTTCGATGACATCGAAGACCAGATGGCCGGAATGGACGGGCCCAACGGGTCGGTCATCATCACCGAACGCAATAAAAAGTGCATCGAGGTTCTCAAGCAGACGATGGCCGGGGGAAAGAACAAGGACATCGGCATCTTCTACGGCGCCGGCCACATGCACGACATGGAGCAGCGGCTGGAAGACATGGGCTTCAAAAAGACGGCCACCGAATGGCGCGTAGGCTGGGACATGACCGCCCCCGCGACCCCCGCCACGCGCCCGGCCACCAGGCCCGCCCGCCTCGCCATCCCTCAGGAAGCCCCCGCCCCATGAGCCGCCCCCCAACCGAGCGCGGCTCAAGCGGCGTACAAATCCGGCGGGCCACACTCGAAGAGATCGTCGATCTCCGCCACGCCGTGCTGCGCCAGGGCCTGCCACGCCACACCGCGATCTTCCCGGGCGACGACCTCGCGACCAGCCGACACTACGGCGCGTTCGTCGCGAACGCCGCCCCCCAAATCGCCTGCTGCGCCACGCTCCATCTCAACGAGTGGGAAAGCCATCCCGCCTGGCAACTCCGCGGCATGGCCACCGACGCCGATTTCCGCGGGCAGGGCATGGGGCGTGTATTGCTACAATTCATCGAGAATGAAATCCTCGCCGATCCTTCCTCCCCCAAGCGCTTCTGGTGCAACGCCCGCGTGCCGGCCTCGGGGTTCTACCGGACATTGGGATGGCGAACCGTCTCCGACCAGTTCGACATCCCCACCGCCGGGCCGCATTACAGGATGACGCGCGAGCTGAAACGTGAATCGTAAAACGTGATAAACGTCGCCCACTTGCTCGTCACGTTCTACGTTTCACGTGGGTGTAACTCCTGTTTGTGGCGGTATTCTTAGTGGGGCAGACATTCTTGTCTGCCATCGGGTCGGGGAGTGGAGGCATTCCTCAATGGTGGCGCAGACATTCTTGTCTGTGTCGGGTCGGGGAGTGGAGGCATTCTTGCCTCCCGAGCCGACCCGAAGTTCTGGCGAGTCCGCTCGG
>JAQGHH010000083.1 GCA_028288945.1 Phycisphaerales bacterium | reverse complement strand
TCATTCGCGCCACGTCGCGGTTGAGCCACACGAGCACGTCCCCCATCGACCCGGTGGCGTCCACCACGAACACGGCCTCGAAGTCCTTCAAGTCCGGCTTGCCCAGCTCCATGTCGTTGCGCCAATCGGCGTCGTCGATGTCGATGGAATCGAGCATCGCCGGCGCGGGAATGTAACGGGGCTGAAGCGCCTGCCACGGCTTGTCTTCGAGCTTGGCCCGGTCCTTCCATTGCCCCTTTTCCTTGCGCAGCCATGTGGCGCACTGCGCCTGCTGGTCCTTCCAGATGGAGGCCGAGCTACGATGGTGCCGCTTGGTGCTTAGGGGGTCCAGCACCTCATGGGGCAGCGTCTCGTACGCCCTCTTCATGGGGCATCCCGCCCGCACCAGCACGTACTCCGCCCGCACGTTCACGTCCCCCTCGGTCAGGAAGCCGATCAGCTTTTCCGCCACCGCTCCGCTGTGCCAGTTCTTCAGGCAATCACCCAGCGCGTCGAGCACCGCCATGTCCCCCGGCTCCCATGCGTTGCATTCGGAGAACACTTTCTCCCAGGCCTTCTTCGCGGCCGGGGTTGGCAGATTCGCGCCCAGCACCTCGGCGAGGGAAATCCGCATGTCCCCGTTGAACGCGTTCTTTTCCGCCAGCGCCAGCGTGTCGTTGAAGAACTGGCCGTTCTCCTTGGCCTCGAAATCCCCTACGCGGGAAAGCAGCGCCTGCCACGCCAGGAGCCGGGGCATGTCGTGCTTGTCCTTCTCGCAAACCTCGAAGAGCTTTTTCGTCGCCGACGGCCCCGGCACGCGGGCCAGCAGGATGACGCCCAGGCTGCGCACGGTCCAATCGATCGACGCGATGCGCTTGCCGTACTCTTTCTCCAGGTATTCCAGCGTGTGGGCGCGCTTTTCCTCGGACGAGACCTTCGGCCGCGTGGTAGGCGGGGGAGTGGCGTCCGCGCTATCGGCGCTGTCCGCAGAGGCGGCGGGGGCTTCCTTGGGCGCGTCCTTGGCGGGCGTCGCGCGCACGAAACCGAAAACAACCCCCAACAACAGAGCCGCGGCCGCCACGGCGGGCAGCGGGTGCCAGTGTGTGCGAATGGGCATAAGCCCCTAAGCGTACCCACTTATTGCGTCATTCGTCAAAACAAATATATCCACAGTGATGCACCAAGGATCACAACTTCATCCGCTTAAACACGAACTCCGGCACTGACTTGATGATCAGCATGATGTACCGCCAGAACCACGGCGTGTAGATCTCGGCGCGCCGTTTTCCCACCGCGACGAACACGTCATCGGCGACTTTCTCCGGCGTGGCGACAAGGAACAGCCCGGGCAATCCCCACGTCATGGCCGTGTCCACGAAGCCGGGCTTTACGGTCAGCACCGTTACCCCGCTCTTGAACAGGCGGTTGCGCAGGCCTTGGAGGAACGCGGTGAGGGCGGCCTTCGCCGAGCCGTAGGCGTAGTTGCTCTGGCGGCCGCGGTCGCCGGCCACGGACGAGAAGACGCATAGGAACCCGCGTTTTTTTTGCTCGAAATCGTTGGCGGCGAGCGTGAGCAGCGAGACGGCGGAGGTGTAGTTCGTGTCGATCGCCTTGCGGGCCAGCGCGAAGTCGTTCTGCGCATCCGCCTGCGCCGGCATCCAGCCGTGGAGCATGACGACGCCCGCCAGATCGCCCCCCGCGCGGTCGAGGCACTCGCGCCAGAACGATTCGTGCGAATCAAAATCGAGGGCGTCGAAGGCGATCACCTCCGCCCGCCGGCCGCAGCGCAAACGCAAGTCGGCGGCGGAGCGCTCCAGGTCTTCGACGTCGCGCCCGGCAAGGAGCACGTCGCTCCCCGCCCGGGCCCATCTCCTGGCAACCGCCCGCCCTATCCCCGACGAAGCGCCGACGACCAGCACCCACGGGCTTCCCGTTTTCGCCTGCTCGGATGCGTGTACGTTCAATTCCGGATTGGCGGTGACGAGCGTCATACCGTCCCTCCGATTCCCAGCCGGCGCGATTGCGACGAGCTGAAACGGTTGTGCGGGTCGAGCCTCGCCTTGACGGCGTTGAACTGCGGCAGATTCGGGTACATCGCCTGAAAACTTTCGCGGGTCATGCACGCATCTTTCGCGAGATAAACGCGCCCGCCGTGCTTGAGCACCACGCGGTCGAGGTCTTGCAAAAACGCAACGGTGTCGGGCCCCGAGTTGGGAATGTCCAGGGCCAGCGTCTGGCCTTCCATCGGGAACGACAGCAATCCGCCGCTCCCTTTGCCCATGGTCTTGAGGACCGCGAGGAACGAAGCCCGCCCGGATGCCGACAGCTTTTCAAGCAGCTCGCGCAGACATCGGCTGCCGTCGCCCGGCGCGAAAACCGCCTGGTATTGGAAGAAGCCGCGTTTGCCGTAGATGCGGTTCCAGTGCAGTACCGAATCGAGCGGGTAGAAGAATGCGTCGTAATCGACGATGTGCGAGCCGGTCTCGTGCTTGCCGTAGAAACGGGAGTTGAACAGCTTCACCGTGAATGGCGAGAGCGCGAAACCCGGGAAGTTGAACGGCACCGACTTCTTGCGCTTCCCGCGGAATTCCAGCGGCTTTTCCCGCAGATCGGCCGGGAGATCCTTAGGGGCAGCGTGGTTCCCGCGGATGAGCACCGAGCGGCCCAGCGACGGCCCCGAGGCCAGACAGTCGATCCACGCCACCGAATATTGGTACTTCTCATCGCCCTGCGCGAACGCGGTAAGCGCCTCGTCCAGGTTCGCGGCTTTCTGGTAATCCACCGCGATGTACGCCGACTCCACTTTCGTCAGCCGAAGTCGCGCCTGGAGAATGACGCCCGTGAGCCCCATGCCGCCGAGCGTCGCCCAGAAAGCCTCGGCGTTCTGGTCGCGCGAGCAGCGGAGCGTTTCGCCCGAAGCCGTGAGCAGATCAAAGCTCTCGACGAACTCGGCGATGGAGCCGTCGCGGTGATGATTTTTCCCGTGCACGTCCGCGGCGATCGCGCCGCCGACCGTGACATACTTCGTCCCCGGCGTAACGGGCGGGAAAAACCCGCGCGGGAGGAAAGCCTCAAGGATGTCTTCGAGCGACGCCCCCGCTTCGCA
>JAQGHH010000078.1 GCA_028288945.1 Phycisphaerales bacterium | reverse complement strand
GGCCGGGCCGGCGGGCGCGGCGCGCAGGGGATCCTGACCATGACCTGCGCGGGCGTCGCCTCGCTGTTCGTCTGCCACGACTGGCTCGACGCGCCCAAGTTCGGCGCGGTGGTGGGGCGCGACCCGTTCTCCCTGCCGCTGAAGAGGGGATTGGACTGGCTTGAGCAAGGCGACCATTCAGTGAGCATCGGCGGCTACTGGGGCTACAGCCTCTACGGCATCGAGCGAGTCGGCCTCGCCAGCGGGTTCAAATTCTTCGGCACGCACAATTGGTACCCGGAATTGGCCGCCCAGGCCCTGGAGCGCCAGCACCACGACGGTTCGTGGGGCAACAACGTCGATACCGCCTACGCGCTGCTGTTCCTCTCCCGCGGCCGTCACCCGATCCTCATGAACAAGCTGCGCTTCGACCACCCCGGCCAGCACGCCCCCGCCTACTGGGCCAACCGCCCGCGCGACCTGGCCAACCTTTCGAAGTACGCGACGAAGGAGCTCGAGCACCAGATCAACTGGCAGATCGTCTCCCTGAATCATGAATGGACGGACTGGGAGGATTCGCCCATCCTCTATCTCGCCAGCCACAGGCCGCCGGAGTTCAGCGACGCCGACGTCGACAAGATCCGCAATTTCGTGAACGCCGGCGGCATGCTCTTCGTGCAGGCCGACGGCGATTCCACCCTCATGCCCGGCTTCGCCCGCACCCTCGCCACCCGCCTGTTCCCCGCCTACGAGATGGAGGACGTCCCCAAGGGCCACCCGCTCTTCTCGTCGCTCTACAAGCTCCAGACCCACCCGCAGCTACGGATGGTGACCAACGGCTCGCGCATCCTGATGCTCTTTTCCCCGACGGACATCTCCCGCCATTGGCAGTTGCGCGAACAGAAGACCGAGGCGGGCAAGCCGATCTTCCAGCTCGGCATCAATATGTTCGTCTACGCGACGGGCAAGCGCGACCTGCGCAATCGCCTGGAAACCAACGACATCGGCCCGATCGCCGGCGCCCCCAGCACGACGGTGAACATCGCCCGCGTAAAATATTCGGGCAATTGGGACCCCGAGCCCTACGCTTGGACGCGATTCGCCCGGCAGTTCCAAAAGCAAACCGGCTACCGCCTCGACGTGCACCCAGTCGCGATGCAGGAGCTCGACGCAAAGGCCTACCCCTTCGCCCACATCACCGGCACCGCCCGCTACGCCGCCACGACCGAGGAAGTGGAGGCGCTTAAAAAGTACGTCGAATCCGGCGGCGTCCTGCTCGCCGACCTAACGGGAGGCGCCGGCACGTTCGACGAATCCTTCCGCGCGACCCTCGCCCGTGCCTTCCCCGGCATCAACCCAAGGATCATCCCGTCGACAAGTCCCCTCCTGAACCCCGGCCCCCCGGGAATGGAAGACGAAAGCCACCCGCGCCTGCGCCCCTACGCGGTTGAAAAAGCGGCCGCCGCCTCCACCCTGCCCGAAGGCTTCGCCGCCGGCAAAGGCCACGTAATCTACACCAGCCTTGACATCACCTCGGGCCTGCTCAACACGACCACCTGGGGCATCATCGGCTACGAACCGCTCGACGCGCAAAGGCTGATGAAGAACGCGATTCTTTGGACGATGGATGGGCAGAAGGAAGAGTGATCAAAATCAACGAGGAAACAGCCGGCGTAAATTGCGTTCACCGTGAATGATGCGGGGCACGTTCAGTGTCCGGGCGTCCGCGCGGCCCTCATGCCAGCAGCCCGTTCACTACGTTGCCGTGC
The DNA here is from genome assembly GCA_028288945.1 of Phycisphaerales bacterium. GTDB lineage: Bacteria > Planctomycetota > Phycisphaerae > Tepidisphaerales > Tepidisphaeraceae > RYN-428. The sequence goes on along the minus strand of JAQGHH010000078.1, from coordinate 2,333 downwards.
ACGTCAGTGAGACGGAAGTCGCGGCCTTGGAAGCGGAAGGTGAGCTTGGTGTGCTCGACGCCCATGCAGTGGAGGAGGGTGGCGTTGAGGTCGTGGATGTGGACGCCGCCCTGGACGATGTTGTAGCAGTAATCATCCGTTTCGCCCCAGGAGACGCCCGGCTTGATTCCGCCGCCCGCGGCCCACATGGTGAAGCAGCGGCCGTGGTGATCGCGGCCGTAGTTGTTCGCCGTGAGGGCACCCTGGCTGTAGACGGTGCGGCCGAATTCGCCGCCCCAGACGACGAGCGTTTCGTCCAGCATGCCGCGTTGCTTGAGGTCCTTGACAAGCGCGGCGGCGGGTTGGTCGACGTCCTTGCACTGGCCGCGGATCTGGCCGGGCAGGTCGTTGTGCTGGTCCCACCCGCGGTGCATGAGCTGGACGAAGCGCACGCCCCGCTCGGCCATGCGGCGGGCAAGCAGGCAGTTGCGGGCGAAGCCGCCGTCGATTCCGTCGGGCTTGATGCCGTAGAGGTCTATCGTGGATTTGCTCTCGCCCGAGAGGTCGGTGAGATCGGGGACGCTGCTTTGCATGCGGAAGGCCATCTCGTACTGGGCGATGCGCGTGTTGATTTCGGGGTCGCCGAAGGACTCCGCGGCCATCGCGTCGAGCTGGTCGACCCCGTCGAGCATCCGCCGGCGGCTTGCCGGATCAATCCCCGGCGGGTTGGAGAGATAGAGCACCGGGTCGCTCCCGCTGCGCAAGCGCACGCCCTGGTGCTCGCTGGGCAGGAACCCCGTGCCCCACAGCCGCGAGAAGATCGGCTGATCGGTCTTGTTCCCCGAGCCCTGCGAGATCATCACGACGAACGCGGGGAGGTTCTGGTTTTCGCTGCCCAGCCCGTAGCTGAGCCAGGCGCCCAGGCTCGGCCGGCCGGGCTGCTGCGAGCCGGTGACGAGGAACGTAGTGGCCGGGTCGTGGTTGATCGCCTCGGTGTTCATCGACTTGATGATCGCGATGTCGTCCACCACCCCGGCGGTGTGCGGGAGCAATTCGCTGACCCACGCGCCGCACTTGCCGTGCTGGCTGAACTTGAACATCGGCGCGACGCAGGGGAAGGAGCTTTGGCCGGAGGTCATGCCCGTAATGCGCTGCCCGTTGCGCACGGCGGCGGGGAGCTCTTTGCCATGGAATTTCTGGAGGTTCGGCTTGTAGTCGAACAGGTCAATGTGCGAAGGCCCGCCGCTCATGAACAGGTAAATGACGCGCTTGGCCTTGGGGGCGAAGTGCAGGGCTTTGAGCACGCCGTGATAGCCTGCCTCGGGGCCGGCCGGGGCGGGCGCGCCGGCGAAGAGCGAAGGGTTGAGCAGTGACGCCAAAGCGGCGGTGCCGATGCCGGCGGCAGTGCGGCCGAAGAACTGACGGCGGGTGAGGAGGAGGTGGTGTTGGCTTTGCAGGTTCATGGTGGCGTCCTATTCCTTAACTTCTTTTTTCAGTATCCCGGTCGGCGGCGCATACTTGGTCCACAACATCCCGAAGATCTCCTCGATCGGAACTAATCCGATTTTCCCGGCCCGATAGTCCGCCATGCGCCTTTGGGCCTCCCGCCCCCATGCGGCATCGATCGACGCGCTGTCAACCTGTTCATTGTCAGCTTCCAAACTTTCTAGGAGCTTTTCCGCGAGTTCCGCCCGCTCCTCGGACGACAGCGCCAAGGCGGTATCCAATATTGACTTTGATGCGTCGCTAACCCGTCACCCCTTCGTAATGGTTTCGTCTAAATTCAGCACCACGCTCGCCACCGTCGACCACGCGGCGAGCTCGGCCTGATCGAGCTTATCGTTCCGCGGGGATTCACCGACGCTCAGCAGCTTCTTCGCCGCGTCAGCGTCTTTTTGGTACACCGCCAGTTGCTGCTCATAGATCTTCCGCAGCACGGCCGTTTCCTTGGCGCGGGGGGCACGGGCCGTCGCCAGACGGAAGGCGAAGGCGATCTTCGCCTCGGGGGCGGCGGCGGCTTCGATCATCATGCGCTCGGCCAGTTTGCGGCTGGCTTCGACGTACGTGGGGTCGTTCATCAGCACCAGCGCCTGCAAGGGCGTATTGGTGCGCGCCCGGCGGACGGTGCAGGTCTCGCGGTCGGGGGCGTCGAACGTGGCCAGCGAGGGCGGGGGGCTCGTGCGCTTCCAGAAGGTGTACATCGTCCGGCGGTACAAATCTTTGCCGTGGTCCTGCGTGTAGGTTTGGGCGGTCCAGTTCGCGCCGTCGTTGCGGCTCATGAGCTCCTCCCACAGGCCCGCGGGCTGGTAGGGGGAGACGCTCTTGCCGCCGATCTCGTCGTTGAGCAGGCCGCT
>JAQGHH010000068.1 GCA_028288945.1 Phycisphaerales bacterium | reverse complement strand
ACCCACTGCCCGGCGCTCAGGGTCGTGATCGGCGTGCCCGACGAAAGGCTTTCATTGGTTGCGTTCGCGACCGACACGATCAGCGTGTTGCTCGTTGCGGTGGGCCCGCCAACGCTGAGGGTCCCGTTGCTCACGTCCTTGAGCACGATACTTCTGGCGGTGCCCGCGATGGTGAGATTGCCGTTGAGAATGACGCGCTGGCCGACCAAACTTCCCAGCGACCCGTCGGTTGAGATCGGCCCGACGCTCACGACGCCGTTGCGGTTGTCGGGGAGGATGGTCAGGTTGGTGCTGCTGGTCGTGCCGGTGGCGGTGATGCCGGCGACCGCGACGTTTGCGCCCACGATATGACTGCCGTCGCTGCTGACCGCGAGGTTGTCACCGGTGAAGTGGACGATGGCCGAGCCGGGACCGGCGAACCGGATCGTGGCCGGCGTCCCCGCGGCATCCATGTAGCCCAGCGACCTTGGGTTGCCCGCGCCCAGCGTAACGTCGAGCGCGCCGGGCGTTGCCGGAGGCGGCGTCGTGCCGGTCGAGTTCAGCAGAATCCGGAAGTCGGCGCCGGAAGCGACGGCGGCGTCGATCTTGCCGTCGCCGTTGAAATCGGCGGCCGTGACGTTCAGGCCAGGGTTGCCGCCGTTGTACGTGACCGGCGGTGTGAAGGTGCCGTCGCCGTTACCCCGGTAAATCCGCATCCCCGACGTAAACGACACGGTGCCGATGTCCGTGTTCCCGTCGCCATTGAAGTCGGCGAGGGCGACTCCGTCCACGAAGTTGCCGTCGAAGTAGTTTTCCCGGGGCGCAAAGGTTCCGTCGCCATTTCCCATCAGCACGCCCATGGACGTAACGCGGAATCCGGAGTTCACGATCGCCAGATCCAGTTTCCCGTCATGGTTGAAATCCCCGGCGGCAAGGTCGACCGGATTTGCCCCGGCGTTAAAAGCGACCGGTGGTCCCAGCGTGCCGGTCGGATGGCCCGCCGCATCCTTCTGCCCGAGAAGGATCTCCACGAGCGGCCTGGTTCGCAGCACCGCCACGTCGGGGACGCCGTCGTTATTAAAATCGCCGGCAATCAGCATCCGAGCCTGGTCCGGCCCGGCCTTGTAAGTCACGCGCTTGGCGAATTGCTCGCCGCCCAGGTTGAGCATTACGGAGATGCGCTGCGAGTTGGTGAAAATGAAGTCGGGCCGGCCGTCACCGTTCAGATCAGCGACGGCGAGGTTGACGGCCGTGACGTTGGTCGCGTACCGCACCGGCGCGCGGAAGTTTCCGCCGCCGGTGCCATAGAAAACCAGAATCCGGCTGGCAGTATCGTTGGGGCTCGTGACCGCAATATCGGGAAGCCCGTCCCCGTTAAGATCCGCCACCGCCACGGAGCGCGGGTCAGTGACGTTCAGATCCTTCGCAGGGAGAAATGTGCCGTCGCCTGCATTGAACACCACGCGCACCACGTTGCCGGCGGGACTGACGGTGACGAGATCGGGGCGGCCGTCGCCGTTGAGATCAGCCGAGACGATCACAGCCGCGGAAAAGGGATAGGCCTGGTTGGGCAGAAACGTCGTCGGAACGCCGGCCGAAAGGCAGAGCCGGCCTTCCAATTGTTCCACCGCCCGCGCCACGCGGTTCGCCCGGCGGCCGCGAAGTTTTCGGGAACATGTCGCGCGAATAGAGAGGAAGCGGGCAATCAAGCCGACGGGCGATGGCATGGGTCCAACTCCGGCACGCGCGGGCATGCTCAACTGTGAAAATCAGAAGGCCGCGGTGACGGTAATGGGGAACCCGTCCGTGGGAGTAGAGCCACCGCATGCCCTGCGCACCGGCCCGCCGTTCGGTGGCCCGCGGAGACTAACGGCCCCTGTCGTTGCTGTCCAGCAAGACAGGGAGCGCAATGACGCCGCGATGCGTGACGCCCGCGCTACCTTGAGTGGCCATTACGGAATCAGCACGATTTTCCCGAGCGCCCCCGGCTGCATAATCGCTTCGTGCGCCTTGGCCGCTTCGGCGAGCGGAAATTTTTTGCCGATGATCGGACGCAACGTCTCAAGCTCCAACCCCGCGATGATCGCGGCATGAATGCCCCTGAGTTCCACTTCGGTCGCGTTCATGAGCGTCATGCAGCGGATCGACGCGTCGCGGCCCATTCCATCACGCGGGTTGATCTCAACCGTCCCCCGATTTCCGATCACAACTACCCGCCCTTTTTTTGCCAGGACGGTAAGGTCTTTGCCAAGATTGGTGTGGGCCGCCATCTCGAGGATCAAGTCCACGCCATTCCCTTCCGTCAGGCCGGCAATCTGCTGGAGATAATCGGGTTGCGTGTGGTCAAGGACGTGATGCGCGCCTTGCTCGCGAACGAGCTTGCGGCCTTGCTCGGTCCCTGCGGTGCCGATGACGGTGAGCCCCGCCGCGTGAGTGAATTGAACTGAAGCAGTCCCCACCCCGCCGCTGGCGCCATGGACGAGCACGGTTTCGCCCGCCCGCGCATCGCCGATGACGTAGATCCCACGGTACGCCGTCGCATACGGCACGCCCAGCGCCGCCCCTTGCTCGAACGTGGCATTCTCCGGCAGCCGATGCACCTGCGGCTCCGTGCACAGCGCTTTCGTGGCATAGGTTCCGGTGATGCTGCCCGACGTATAAACGCGATCGCCCGGCCTGAATTGCTCGACGCCCGTACCGACGCTTTCCACGACACCCCCCGAATCACTGCCGGGCGTGAACGGAAACTGCCGGGGTCCGTACTTCCCCGCACGGATGTACGTCTCCACCGGATTGACCCCGATCGCCCTGATCTGCACCACCATTTGCCCCGGCCCGGGCGTCGGATCGGGGACCTCTTCGAGCTTTAGAACCTCCGGCCCTCCGAACTGGTGAACGCGAATCACTTTCATGACATTGCTCCTTCCGTGGGTCTGTATCCATCCGACAAAACACGACCACACATTACACGGATTTCACGGATTCGGGGGGACGTCCATTGCCCCAATTCTAATCTGTGAGATCCGTGTAATGTGTGGTCGTGTTGGCTTTGTGCTCTTGCTGAAAGGGCGAAAGACTGTCGCCAAAGGATGGCCATGCGCCTGTCGAACGGCACCACGGAATGCCGCTGTGGTTTATGCCCCAGTGATCCCCACCCTTTTGGGTCCGAAGCCGGGGAAGACTTCCTTGATCTCCGCATTGCCGACGGCGTGTCCGAGGATTTCGGCGAGGACCGAGCGGTAGTCGATTTTCACTTCCATCCCGCCGGGGCCGGGGAGGCTGGGTTCCTCTTTGAGGCCGGGCCAGGCGCCGTGGACTTTGCCGCCGTTGATTTGCCCGCCGAGCGCCATCAGCGCGAAGCCGCGGCCGTGGTCCGTGCCGGCAGACCCGTTCTCGTACAGTCGGCGGCCGAATTCAGTCATCACGACCGTCGTCACGCGGTTGTGATGTCCCTTGAGATCGGCATCGAAAGCGGCAAGACCGCGCGACAACCGGTCTATCAACTCCGCCTGCCCGCCGAGCTGCGTCCCTTGTAGAAAATGCGTGTCCCACCCGCCCAGATCGATGCAAGCGACCTCCAGCCCAAGGTTCGCCTTGGTGATCCGCGCGATCTCCCGCAGTCCAGCGCCGAAGCTGTCCTGCGGATATTCCGCGCCGGCGAGCGGCTTGTATTCCTTGCCCCGCAACTGCTCGACCCGGCGGAGCAGATCGAGTGTCTCCTTCCCCTGTTGTCCGATGATTCCCACTTCCGCCGCGTAGAGCCTGGACAGCGCGCGCGACACCGCTTTTGGATCTCCCGATGACACCGGAAGCTGAAGCTCGTCGAGCGAATGCAGCGCGCTCGCGGCGGGCGCACCGCGCAACGATTCAGGGAGTGTCGGTCCGATGGCGATGCCCGCCAGCGGGCTGTCGTTGCCACCCGCGCGCGAGCGCAGGTGCCGGCCCAGCCAGCCGCCGCCGATGTTCTTGCCGTAACTTTCGCCGTGCTCGATCTGGTCCTGCGCCTCGAAGTGCGAGCCGGAGGTGTTGTCCGATCCAACCGCCTGCACGAAACCCAGGCGACCTTCCTTGTAAATACTTTCCAAAGGCGACATCTTCGGGTGCAAGCCGTAGAAGTCGTCGATGCGGATGGCCGCGTCGGCGTTCGGCTTCGTCCCCTTGCCCGGTGCGGCGATCGCGAGCGTCGGCCGATTGCGGTAGTAATCCCCGTCGCCCACCGGCACGAGCATGTTAAGCGTGTCCGCCCCGCCACGAAGGAAGATGCACACGAGCGTGCGCGCACCCGGATCCGCAACGACCGGAAGCTGGCCGAAAACCAGTTGCCGGAGGAACCCGCGCCGCGAGCCGACGCCGCCGCGCATCGAA
>JAQGHH010000039.1 GCA_028288945.1 Phycisphaerales bacterium | reverse complement strand
AATGCGTCCATAGTCTTCTCCGGTACACAACCCGGGTTAGCGGCGGATCGTTTGCGTTACTGGGCGGAATCAATCGCCCGGCGGAGGAACAAATCGGCCGGCAGGCGGATGCCGCGGTTCTCGATCTTCTCGGCGCATTTGGGGCGGATGCCCGTCGCGATGAAACGCCCCTTGGCGTGCCCGTCCCCGTCCACGCCCGAAGCCTCGAACACGAACAGGTCGTGCATCTGCACGGCTTCGCCTTCCATGCCGGTGATCTCGCTGACGCTGACGACCTTTCGGCGGCCGCCGGTCACGCGGCGGGCCTGCACGATGAGCTGAATCGCACTGGAGATCTGATGCCGCAGGGCGCGCATCGGGATGTCGTAGCCGGCCATCGCGATCATGACCTCCAGACGCGAAAGCGCGTCACGGGCATTATTCGCGTGGATCGTGGTCATCGAGCCTTCGTGGCCGGTGTTCATGGCCTGGAGCATGTCCAGGGTTTCGGGGCCGCGGCACTCGCCGATCACCACGCGGTCGGGACGCATACGCAGACAGTTCTTAACCAGATCGCGCTGGTTGACCTCACCCTTGCCTTCGACGTTGGCCGGCCGCGTCTCGAGGCGCACGACGTGCGGCTGCTGGAGCTGAAGCTCGGCGGCGTCTTCGATCGTGATGACGCGCTCGTCGGCGGGAATGTAGCGCGACAGACAGTTGAGCAAAGTCGTTTTGCCCGAACCCGTGCCGCCGCTGATGATGACGTTGCACCGCGCCTGCACTGCCGCGGAGAGGAAATCCATGACCGCGGCGGGGAATGCGCCATGGCGGATCAGGTCTTCGACCTGCATCGGCTTGCCGCCGAATCGGCGGATGCTCATCGCCGGGCCGTCGAGGGCCAGGGGCGGGATGATCGCGTTCACGCGGCTTCCGTCCTGGAGCCGGGCGTCCACCATGGGGCTGGTTTCGTCGATGCGGCGTCCGACGAGGCCGACGATGCGGTCGATGATCTGCCGGAGGTGCTGGTTGTCGCGGAAGCGCACCTCCGACAATTCAATGCGTCCCTTGCGCTCGACATAGATGCGATCGAAGCGGTTGACCAGGATGTCGCTGATCGTCCCATCCTTCAGCAGCGTCTCCAGGGGGCCAAGGCCGAAGGTCTCGTCCATGACCTCGTCCATCAGGCGTTCCTGATCGGCGCTGTTGATCAGACCTTTTTCGTTCTGGCAGAGCTCGCGGATGAGAACGCGGACTTCGCCGCGGACGGTTTCGGGAGGCAGGACGCGGAGGTTTTGCACGTCCAGGCGGTTGACGAGCTGCTGGTGGAGGCGGACCTTCAACTGAGTGAGGTAGGTGGTGCGCTCCGAGGTCGGCCCGGGATTGGGCTGCGCCATGGGCGGGGCGGCCATTACCTTTACGGCCGGCGCCGGGCGCGGCGCGACGGGGGCAGGCGCGGGAGCCGGGATCAAGGAATCGGGCGCTGCATCGGGTGCCGCAGGGAGCACAGCCGTTCCACCGTTTTTGTTTGAGAAAAGTCCCATATATACGTCCTGTCAGCGTGGCCCCGGGGGTTACCCCGATGGTGCTCACGCGCCTTGGAGCGAAGTAGGCCCGTGCCGGGCGTCCCCCGCGTCCCGTTGTCACTCCGCTACGACTTCCCGTTGAGCGACCCTGCCAGGCCGGCAAGGCTGGTGCTCATTTCCGAGCGGGGCGCCCGCAGAACGACCGGTTCGCCGAAGTTGATCGCGCCGATCGCATTCTTAAAATCGTTGGGGACCATCCACGAGATCTTCAGCCCCAGCGACCGCTCCACCTCATCGGGCTCGATGTCGCACCCCTTCTTCACGTACCGGTTGACCACGATGCGGATCTTGGTGGACTCGACGCCCATCCGGCGGAGCACGCCCACGAACCGCTCGGCGTTCTTAGCGCTGGGGACGTTGAGCTGCATGACCAACAGGTTGATGTCGGAACTCGCGATGGCGGTCGAATAAGTGGGATCGATGCTCATCACCGAATCCACCACGACGTAGTCGAATACCCGGCCCAGCACGCCCAGCAGACGCGACAGGCCCGGCTGATTCACGCGCTGCGTGTCTTCGGGAAGGTCGGGGCGGGCGAGGATCGCCAGCCCGCTGCCGGGATGGAGCATGAGGGCGTTGTCGAGCAACTGCTTGTCGAGTTTTTCCGCCGAGTCCATCACGTCGGCGATCGTGTACCGGGTTCGGACGTCGAAGTAGCTGGCCACCCCGCCGCGGACCAGATCGAGATCGAGCAGGACGGTCTTGTGCCCCGCTTTGGCCAGCGAGGCGGCGACGTTGCACGCCACGGTGGTCGAGCCGCACCCGCCGACCGTCGGAATCACATGCAGGATCTTCGCCTTCTTGCCCATGCCGAAGCCCTGGGCGACGCGTTCGATGGCGGCGGTGAGTTTGTCCTCGCTCATGGGGAGCGGGATGAACTCCTTGATGCCCAGGTGCATGGCCTCCATGAGGAGGTTTGCGTCGAACGTCTGGGACATCGCGAAAAAGCTGATGCTCGGGAACTGGCGGGGAAGATGGCCGATCTTCCGCAGCATGTCTGGCGCATTGGGGTCGAGGTTGATGATGACCAGTTGCGGGGCGTCGGCGCGGTTGATCATTCCGGGCAGGCCATCGATGGTCCCGACCTGCGCGACCACGTGCACGCCGAACCGGCCCAGGAACGTGGCGAGTTCCTGGCGGTTGGTCGCATCCGCGTCGATGATTACACAATTCAGCGGCACGTACATAGCATCAGCTCCAGGTCGACTGGAAGAACGATCAGCCCTCGGTCGCGTTATTTCTGATCGGCGGCCGCCGGGGCGGGGTTGAACCCGTAGTGGCCGTGGAATCGATCGGGCGCGCCCGCGGCCTTGGGGGCCGGCGCGTGGGCGGTGTCGGCGGCGGGGCCGCCCAGGTCACGCTCCCACAGCAATTGGCTCTCCGTCGGTTGACGCCAAAGTTCGCCGGGCAAAAGCGGGACCTGTTCCGGATTCATCGGCTGAACAATCCGCGGGGTTACCAAAATCACCAATTCCGTTTCATTCCGGACGTAACGCACCGAGCGGAATAGCGCTCCGAGCACCGGCAGGTCGCCTAGGAGCGGGGTCACCGTTTTATTGGCCGTGACCCGGTCATTGAGCAGGCCGCCCAGCGCGAACGTCTGGCCGTCGGCCAGTTCCACTTCAGTTTCCAGCGAACGCTTGGTGAGGGCGGGGATCACGAAGCCTTGGAGGGTCACGCTGTTGGTGTAATCGAGGTCGCTCACTTCAGGGCTGACGTGCAGCCGCAGGCGGCCGTTTCCGAGCACGGTTGGCGTGAAGTGCAATTGGATGCCGTATTGTTTGTATTCGACGGTGATGGCCGTCCCACCCGACCCACCCGCCTGGGGGACGGGGATGGGGAACTCGCCGCCGGCGACGAAATTGGCCGACTTGCCGTTGATGGCGATGAGGTTCGGCTCGGCGAGAACACGCAGGAGGTTATTCTGGCGGAGCGCGTCGAGGAACAGCTCGAATTGCGCCCGGCCGATGCCGCCCGAACCGAAGAGCGCGACCGAGGAATCGACCGCGTTGGTTGAGCTGGTGGCGAGAGAGCCGGTGGGGCTCGCGCCCGGGCCGTTATTGATGCCGAATTTCGCCCTGCCGTCGGTGGCGAAGGCGTTAAATCCAAAGTTCGTGGTGGCCGACCGGGCGACCTCCGCGAAGCGCACCTGCAGCATGATCTGCTGGCCGCCGGAAATCTCCAGAAGATTCAGGACGTCCTTGGTGGTGCCGTAGGGGGCGGCGAGTGCCACCGCCTGCAGGGCGGTGGAAACGTCGGGCACATGTCCCTTGAGTACGATCGTGCCGTTGGCGCTGCTTGCGCTGATGTCCACGCCCGGGAAGACCGTCTTGAGCTGCTCCTGGAGGGCGCGGAGGTCGAATGTGACGTTGACGTCAACAACTTGCGACCGGTCCTGGTCGTCCCAGAGGATGAGCTGCGTGGTGCCGGGCTTCTTGGCCGTCAGGAGCACTTCCGCCGGGCCGACCAGGTTGACATCGGCGACGTCAGGCTGGGCGATGCTCACGCGCTTGTAGGGGGCGCGCGTCGTTAGGACGACGCTCTTGTTGACCATCAGGGTGATGCCGCCGGCCGGATTGAGGCCGGTCGTCAGCAGTAAGGCAGTCGCCGGGGCGGCCTTGTTCGGGCCGGCCACTGCAGCGGCCTTGTCCGGGGCGGCGGCGGGCGCGGGGGCGTCCGGAGCATCCGCGCCCAGGGCGCTGCTGCCAAGGGCGAGGCCCGCGAGCATGCTCCAGGTGAACATCTTCGTGATGTTCTTGTGAGCGGCACGCGCCTTCCGTCGGGCGGTCTGCGGGTTGGGGTCCCGTTTTACAATACTCATGGGATTGACCTCTTGTCTTGCGTGGCCGCGTCCGTTGGCACTCGCGCCGCGTCAGTGTTGTTAATGGGGTGCGTGATTAACGCTCGGGCAACTCGTCGCCGACATTGGGCACCGCGTGCTCGTGGAGATCTCCGCTCCCGGCGTCGGCCGGCTGCTGCGACAGTTCAAAAACCACCTTGCTCGACTTGATTCCCTGAATGAGCTCGACCGTGCGCTTGGGCGCCGTGGCCACTTCAACGGCCGGCCGGGTCGCCGGCTGCTGATCGATGACGGGCACGGGCTGCACCGACTCGGGCGCATCGGGCCTGCCCAGGAGATCGGCTTCGGTGACGCCCACGGGGTCGGCGTCCTCGTGGTCTCCGCTGCCACGCAGCGCCAGGCGGAAGCGCCCGGAGCTGTTGGCCAGTTCGATGATTTGCGCGTCGCGGGCCGTCACAACCAGCGTCACGGTACGGAACATCGGGGGCTCTTTGCCGTCTTCAGGCTTCGCATTGGAGAGGCGCTGGCCGGTCGCCTGAACCAGGGCGTTTTGCACCACGGTCCGGGTGAGCAGCGCGCCGTTTTTCTGGGCGTGAATCGTCGAGACGATGTCCACCCGGCAGCCGGGAAGTAGCATGCCGGCCAGACCGTTGCTCTCGTTTACGTCGATCGTGATCGCCCGCATGCCCGGGGGCACCAGCGACGGCAGGCCCGCGATCGTGCCCTTGGGCGCCAGGCTCGATTGCAGCACGGTTTGTCCAGTGAGCAGCGGCATGGTCAGTACGCGGCCGACCACGTCACCGGTGACGGTGAACGCTTCGGGCGGCGCCGTCGGGGCGGCCAGGGTCGTCAACGTCAATTGCTCGGCCGTCAGTTCCTGGCCGGGCGGGACGTTCACCTTCGCCACTACGACGTGAACGACTTTCGTGCCCGTCGTGGCATCATGGCTCTTGGAGAGCTGGTTCTTGGCGACCTTGGCGGCAATACCACCCAGTACGATGGCGGCAGCGACAGGGGCCCATGTTTTCCACTTCATAATTGTCTCCGTTCCGGTGGCCGGGATTCGGCATTCTCTACTGCTTGAAATTCGTCCAGACCGGATATGTGGTTTAGGAGGAAATGTCCGCGCGAAACGGTAATTTTGCCGGACCAGAAGGAATATCGCCGGCACGGCGCCGTTCCCGCTCACCGTTCCAATAACGCGCCGGGGGCTTCATGCGCCACCGGGGCTCCCGGTTTTTGGGAAAGCGGAGTTCGCAGATATCCGATTAAGGATGGAGGCGCGTTTTCGGACGGCGCACATGGCACACGTCCAACACGCCGAGAGGGAAAACTGTCGACAGACAAGGAACTCGGCATGAATAGCAACCGGCGCGGCGTGGCCATCATCTGGGCCGTGATCGCTTTAACGGCTGTGACGGCCATCGTTTCCCTAGCCGTGGACCTGGGGCGCGTGCAGCTCGTGAAGACGCAGCTCCAGCGCGTGGCAGATGCCGCGGCGCGTTACGGGGCGCAAGGACTGGAATCCGGCAACGCCGTCGCCTGGGCGAAGGCGTCAGCCACGGAGCAGACCGTTAACAGCGGTTCCTATACGGTCGTCGCGGGGGACGTGGTCACGGGTAACTGGTCCGGATCGGCATTCACGGCCGGTGGCACTCCGTTGAACGCCGTGAAAATGACGGCGGCATGCACCGCCGCCCGCGGAAACGCGGTGACTCTATTCTTCGGCCGGGTGATCGGCCAAGCCTCCTGCGACGTACACGCCACTTCCGTCGCCACCTATGCCGATAACCCCACCGGCGGTTTCATCGGCTTGAGCAGCTTTACCGTCAAGAACAATACGTTCGTCGGCAGCTACAACTCTTCCAACACGACTCTCCCCACGCATGCCGGGGCCGGCAGCAAGGGCCTCGTGGGCTCCAACGGGACTGTCCTCTCGGGCAATAACGACATCCTGCAGGGCGACGTGCTCCTGGGGCCCAGCGGCAGCGTCAGCGGTTTCAGCGTCACGGGGGCGACGACCACCCAGACCTCCCCGATCACCGTGCCGGCAATGCCCGCCTGGAGCCCCGGCACCAATCCCGGATCCATCCCTTCGGCTTATACCGTCAACAGCTCCGTCACGCTGCCGCACGGGACGTACTGGTTCACGTCGCTCACGATTTCGCAAAGCGGCACGCTATCGTTCGACGGCCCGTCTACGGTTTATGTCAACGGGACGGTGGACCTGTTGGGGAGCATCATCGCTTCCGGCAGCATCCCTTCGAATCTCAAGATTTACCAGTACGGGTCCAACACCTTCGGGAACCCCGGGGGCAGTGCCAACGTCACCACCGTGATTGCCGACGTGGTGGCGCCCAATAGCAATTTCATCGAAAAGAACGTCGTCTTTTTCTACGGCCGCGGGTTCTTCAATTCGATCACGGACAAGAATAATGCCGACTTCTATTACGACGTGTCCGAAGGGTCGGCCATCGGGGGAAAGACGATTACGACCGTCAAGTAGACGATAGGCGATTAACTGAGCCCCCGCC
>JAQGHH010000029.1 GCA_028288945.1 Phycisphaerales bacterium | reverse complement strand
CGCTGCTTCACGATGTCAATCGCCGCTTCGCGCTCTTCGCGCTCAGGAAGTCGCCCAAACGCGAGGCGGAACGCGCAATCAGTCTGCGCTCCCGGATTGTCCCCAGCCTCGGCCTTCACTCGCCCGGAAAAGAATTCCGCCTGCTCTGCGACGAAATGCGAATTCAGCAGCGTCAATGCCTGCAAAGGTGTCGTCGTCATTTCACGCCGGGGCGCGCGCTGCGCGCTCTCGGGCTCGTCAAAGCTGCCCAGCAATTCGTCATGGATCGAGCGCGCAGACTGCTGGTAAACCGCCCGCCGCCAGGTCGGCGGCCCCTGGTCTTCGAGCGTCTCGTAAATGGCCACGTTGACGACGCGGTACTTGAACAGCTGATACCCCGGCCCGCCCATGGTCAAGTCGAGCTTGCCGCTGACAGCCAGGATGGAATCGCGGATCGCCTCCGCCTCAAGCCGGCGCAGGGGCATCCGCGCGAGGTACACGTTCCCGGCGTCCTTCGCCTGATGCTCCGGCTCGATCCGACTTGCCTGCCGGTAGGTGGCCGACAGCACGATCTGCCGATGCATTCGCTTGATCCGCCAGTCCCCCCGCATGAAATCGTCCGCCAGCCAGTCGAGCAATTCCGGGTGCGACGGCATTGTTCCGTTCGCCCCAAAATCGCTGGGTGTGCTTACGATCCCCCGGCCAAAATGGTGCTGCCAAATCCGGTTCACCATCACCCGCGCCGTCAGCGGATTTTCCTTGCGACAAATCCAGCGCGCGAGCCCGAGCCGGCGCCCAGGCTCGTCCGCTGTGCCCTTCGTCATTTCCGCATCCAGCTCTGCTGAAAGGCCGGGAACTTTCGACAGCGCACCGGGCGTCATCAGGTCGCCCGGCTGCATCACGTCGCCACGCTTGAGGAGCCGGATTTCATCGGGCGCTGTGAACTGTCCGATGTACGCCATCGGCGGCGCGAGCGCCGCCGAGTGCGCCTGAAGCTTTTGCGACTCCTGACTTAACGTCTGCCGTCGCTCCCGCTGCTCCGCCGAAAGAAATTGCGACAAGTCCACGGATGTGGCGGCCGGAGGCAGCCGATCCTCACTGCTCGCGACCGTCCGCCATGCCGCGCCGTCCACTGAAACGTCCACCCGATATTTCAGCGGTACCCGATCGCCGAACCGTGGCTGCGCGGAGTTGTCCCGGCTCCAAATGACCCGGCTGATATCCACCACCTTTACCAGCTCGATCTGCGCCCATCCCGCTCCGCGCTCGTTGCTGATCCAACTGAAGCTATTTCCGTACTTCCCATCGTTCAAATGCGCGATCTGATGAATGTCATAACCCGGTAAAAGCGACGACGCGCTCGTCTTCGCCCCCGCGGAAGCCAGGGCGAGGTTGTCGCCGCCCCCATGGGCAAATACTTCGATCTCATCGAGGCACGGCTCGCTGCCGTCCGTCGTCGCCAGGACGGTGAATCGCACAAACTTCGCCGCGACCGGCGCGAAGTCTTCCACATTCCGGCGGGCGCTCACCGGCGGCCGACGCTTTCCGTCCGCATTCGGCGCGGCCTTGTCCGCCAACTTTTCAGCGGCAGCCCTGGCTTCTGCGTCGAGTGTTTTCAACTGTTCAGCAACCTCACGCGTTCGCGTTGCGATCCGCCCGGCCTCCCGTTCCTGTTCGGGGGAAAGCATCACCGGTAGCGCCCGCTCTCCATGGCGCACGCCCGCAAACACCGCGGCCAACCGGTAATAATCCCGCTGGGGGATCGGATCGAACTTGTGATCGTGACACCGGGCGCAGCCGATCGTGAGACCGAGGAAGGCCGCCCCGGTCGTGGCGACCACGTCCTCTAGGTCGTTGGCCCGCTGCTGCCGGCTGCCTTCGACGGTTGCGATACCGACCGTGTCATGCACCCCGGCCACGAGGAACCCGGTCGCGGCCTGCGCGGTCAAGTCATCGTCGCCCGCCACGTCGCCGGCCAGTTGCTCGGTCACGAAGCGGTCGTAGGGCTTGTCGTCGTTGAACGCACGGATGACGTAATCGCGGTAAGGCCAACTGCCCGGCCGGAGGTGGTTTTGCTCGTAGCCGTGGCTCTCGCCGTAGCGTACGACGTCGAGCCAATGTCGCCCCCAGCGCTCGCCATACCGCGGGGAGGCGAGCAGTCTGTCGACCACTTTTCCATAGGCGGCAGGGGATTCGTCGGCCAAGAACGCATCCGTTTCCGCAGTGGTCGGGGGCAGCCCGGTCAGATCAAACGTAACCCGCCGGAGCAGCTCGCGCTTTCCCGCCGACGGCGAGGGCGAAAGAGCTTTTTCCCGCATCTTAGCCAGCACAAATGCATCGATCGGATTCGTCGACCACTCCGCGAGATCAACTCGCGGCGGCGCGACATGCCCGAGCGGTTGAAAGGCCCATTGCCTGGCTGGCGTGGATGCTGATTCGGGTAAGATGTTTGCTTGTGGGACGCTCGCGGCAGGCTCCGCCGCCTGGGTCTTTGGTCCCGATGATTGCGAAAAGAGCGCGACGCACAAAGCCACGAGCGGCACGGCGAACCGAAATGGCCGAAACGTGTGCCGTGCTCTCATCGTCGAATATTTCGCGCGAGACGGGGGCATCGCAAGATACTACCGTATTTTGCCCGGAATTGTTTTCCTTTTTAGGAGCCAGACATATGCCCGTTCGCATTGTTCTCGCCGCGGCCATGCTTGTCGCAATCTCGTCGTCGCTCGCGGCCGGCCCGGTCGATGAATTGGTCACCGCGGCAAAACAGGCGCTGGAAAATGGAGACAAGGACAAGGCACTCGCCCTCGCCACCAAGGCGGTCGAAGCCGACCCAAAGGATTCCCAAGGCTACGTCGCCCGGGCATCCGTCCATCACGCCCGGAAGGAATATGACAAGGCAGTTCTCGACTACGGAAAAGTGATCGAGCTCGTGCCGTCGCTCACCATCGCCTACCAACGACGCGGCGAAGAGTTCTTTCGCCTGGGAAAGTTCAAGGAATCCGTCGCCGATTTCGACAAGGTCCTCGAGCTTCAGCCCGGCCAGGCGCCGTATCACTGGCAGCGCGGCATCTCCCTTTACTATGCGGGGGAGTTTGAGCGCGGGGCCAAACAATTCGAGCTTCACAAGACGGTAAACCCCGACGACGTTGAGAATGCCGTCTGGCACTACCTCTGCGTCGCCCGCGCGTCCGGCATCGAAAAGGCGAAGCAGGGATTGATCCCGATCCAGGGCGACGCGCGCGTGCCGATGATGCAGGTCCACGCGCTCTTCGCCGGTAAGGCGACGCCTGACGATGTCATGAAAGCCGCCGAGGCGGGCAGCCCCGGCGCTCCCGAGCGAAAGCAGCGCCTCTTCTACGCGCATCTGTACGTCGGACTATTCAACGAAGCCGCCGGCCAAGCCGCCACGGCCAAGGAGCACATCCTGCTCGCCGCCGAGAAATATGCGGAGGACGATTACATGGGCGACATGGCCCGCGTGCACGCGGCGTTGCTGCATAAGCCGGCGCAGAAATAATGGTGGTCAGGCCCGGGGTGCGTAAGAAGGGGCGGAAATGGTGACTCTGCACGATCCGATGCTTGCAGGGACCATTACCGTGGCACGGGTTTTCAACCCGTGTGAATGGTGTGAAAAAAAAGGCGGTGTGGCATCCAGACTGTTTCTACTACCGCGCCGCCAGCACGGGTTGCAAGCCCATGCCACGATGGTGTGCCCGGTACTTGATCGGGTACGGCGATTCCCATATCACGCCTCACGCCCCTTCAGGGCTGGTCGATTTCAACAATTCATTCGGCCCTGATTTCGCCAGCGCGATCGTGCTGGCGGCCAACAGGAAGATCGTCGCGAACATCACCACTCCGATCCACAACAACACCTGCTCCGTCGCCATCGTCCCCGGGAGGCGGATGTGGATCGACAGGGTCGAAAAAATCACGGCCAGCCAAAGCAAAATGCTCACCCATCCCGCCGGCTTGTGGACCGTCAGGCGCGCCACGCAAAACGCCGGCAGGAACAAAATACAGTAATGCGCCCGGCTGGAATTGGGCGACAGCAGCAGCATCAGAAGCATCACGATTCCGCATTCGATCATCAGCGGGCTCGGAGTTGGTTTCTTCACCTCGTTCGCCCGAGGATCGGGTTCGGCCAAGACCACGTTCGAGCCGCGCGCCGCCTCCTCAACCACATCCGTCTTCTTCCATCGCCTGCGTAAGAACACAATTGCCACCGGCAGCGTGACCGCGAGACATGATGCATAAAACGCCCGCCGGATCGTCGTCGGCGACGCCTTTCCGGGGCGGTCGTATACCTTGAATTCCCGTGGCCCGGCTTCCCACGTCGTGGCGAGCCAGCGTTTCACGGCGCCGGCGATCGCCTGGTTATTGACGAGCTGGTTCTTCCAGTCGCCGGGCGTGTAATTGGAATCGCCCATCGGAAGCAGGTATTGCCGCGACCATGCACCCAGCCACGTCCCACCGGATGGCGGGGCGTGAACGGTGTTGGGCAGCAGGTTTGCCCCGATCGCCACGCAGACGAGCCATGCCGCGGCAAGCCATTGTCTTCGCCAAAGCAGGTACGGCGCGAAAAGCAGCGGCGTGGCTTTGAACGCCGTGGCAAGGCCGATCCATGTCGCAGAGCGGAGATACCTCCCCGACGCCATCGACCCGCATCCCGCCATGAGCAGGGCGGCGATCAACGTATCGGATTGCAGATGCGTTACGCCGTTCAGCGCCAATTGCAACGCGACGGCATGCCCGATCAAAAACGCCCAATGCTCGCGTGGTCCACCCGCGCCCGGCGTTCCGATCGGCTCCAGTTTCGGCCCGCCGGCCAAGTGCCACGCCTTCTTCACTGTGTAGACCAGCGCCGCCGCACAGATGAGATACCAGATCGCGCGGGCCACGCCCGGCGGCAGGACTGTAAACGGAATCGTCACATATGCCGTGAAAGGGGGGTAGGTATACGCGCTCATCTCCTTGTAAATGTCGCGCCCTTGCAGCAGCAGCTTCGCCGCCCCCAGCGGCACTTCATTCCACTCCGAAGATTTTTTGAGCGCGGCACCAACTCCCATCGCGAAAAGGACGATGGTCGTGATCACAGTGTATGGATGCCGCAATAAAGGGTGGGCCGCCCGCAATTCCTGACGGCCGGGCGCATGCGACGGCTGGGGAGGCCCCATCGTCGCGGGAGAATTTCGGTCTGAAGGGTGTCGGGCGTTCATCGAAGAGATTGCTTGATCTGGTGAATGCCCTCGAGCATCGCCGCGGCGGTTCGGTATTTCGGTTTTGCCGGGTCGGCGGGTTTAAGGATGTCCTTGGTCAGCTCACCAATCGCCGCCGCCTCGAAGCTCGCGGGGTCGTACTTCACCAACGCCGCCAAATCGGGATTATGGTGCGGCTGATTGATTTGCACCGCCAGGTAAAATAGATCCACCTGCTTGTCCACCCGCCCGTACGCCTCGTGCATCGCCTGCGACGTCACGGCGCCGGTCACGGTCATCTTGTAGAGCATCCGCTGAATTTGGCTCGTGCGCATCAGCTCGTCAAACAGCGTGGAAAGCAGCGGGTTCCCCTGAATGTTTTCGCCCACCCGCGCCGCCGACCCGAAGTCCACGAAGCCCACGCCCCGGCTGGTGATGACAAAATTATCCAGCCGCAAGTCGAGATGAATCACCTTCGCCCAGTCGTGAACGACGCGGAGAAGGTCGGCGCTTTGCCGGGCGAATTCGATTTGTGAAAGCGACTCGCCCCCGACGCGCAGCCAGTTCATCCACATCCGCCGGACGTAGCCCCGGCTGTCCTTTTCGACTTCGAGCAACGTGGGCACGCGATCGCGATATTCCGGCGGCAGGTCGCGCTGAAGAATCTTCAGGAACGCCGCTTCCCGTGTGAGAAAGAGCGGGAAAATCTTCTCCGTGAATTTCAGCGCCCGCTTCTCCACGACATTAAACGGCACGTCCGTAAATTTCGCCCGCAGCCGGCCGATCACCCGCTCCAGCGACGGCACTTCTTTCTGCACGACGTATTCATCAGCACCAAAGCCCGGGAGCGAGGGCCGCGCGAGATGCACGTGGTAAGTGAACCGCTCCGTGTTCTCCCGCGGCGGCGCAAGAAGGATCTTCCGCGCCACGAAATACCACACCCGCCGACCCAGCAACGGGATGAACCGCAACGGCCCCGTGCGAAACCTCCCGGTGCCCAGAGGCTCAAATCCGCGTTCCGCAAACTGAGCCGTCAGGCCCTGCGCCTTGCGCTTGTCGTGTGAGAGATAGATGAACTGCCCGCCCCATCGCAATCGCCCGAACACATCGTCCGGCCCGTGCGGCTCATCATCGACCGCGAACAGGAAGTCCCGAGGCCCCGCATCACCCGGCCCATCCCCCATCCGATCAAAGGCCGCAAATTCGCCATTGCCCTGAAGCAGCGTCCGAGCGGCCCGGGCAATCAGGCGCTCGCGACGACGTTCACGCCCGCGCGGCGCGAGAGGAGCCGCCTGAGGCCGGCGGCCGTCGAGGTAATGCGTGGCGGGCGTAAGCTCTGCTGCGTCCATGCGAGTCCGGGGAATGATGCCGCACACCCGTCGAGAGGGCAAGGGCGATAGAGAAGTGCTGAGTGCTGAGTAGGAAGGGAGGCTGTAAGCAAAGGACAGTAGGCGGAAACGAATCCTGCGGGCCTGTGCTTTTTGGGACGTATCGACCTTCAGATACTCAGCACTCAGCACCCAATATTACCCTTCCCACCCCTCCTTCCCTTCGACGATCTCAATGAACTCGCGGGCCGTGCGTAGCAGCGTCTCTCGGGCCGAGAATCCGCGGATTTCGCGGCCGCTGGCAGCGTCGTGATAGGTGCCGATGTCGGTGTCGTCCACCAGCGTGCGGTAGTCGAGCGTCAGCTCCTCCTCCGGCGCGATGTCCCGGCGGGCGACGATGATGCCGCAGTGGCAGAGCAAATTGGGCGTGAACGAGTGGTTCAGGAACGTGTACGGCTCGGATTCGTTTCCGATCGTGTAATACTTCCCGGCATAGCGAGTTCCCGTCCGAACGATTGGGTGTTCATTCTCACGCACGGCTTGGAGGAAGCGCTCTTCCGTGATGACCTGCGCGCCGATGGGAAAAAAGCAGAGGATTTTTCCGCGCGGTATGGGCTCCACTGCGAAGAGCCCCTGGCCGAAAATTGTGGACTTGCGAACTTGCGTTCGGACATGCATGCGTGGCCTCAAATACGGGGCATGGGGGAGAGAGCGGCCGAACTACCACAAGGTTTGGATCACTGTTCCGCGCCGGCGGTCTCCTCGACTTCTTCGGGCTGCGCCTCGGGCGCTTCCTGCTCGGGGGTTTTCATGATCTCGCGCAGCAACACCGTGGCGAAGGAGCCGGGCGGCAGGGTAAAGGCGAGGGTAATGTGGGCCCCGTGTTCGTCAACGCCGCCGGCCAGGTTTACATCCTTGGGCTGCACCCGTAGCGGCCGGCGAGCGCCCTTCACCTTTAATCCGTCCGTGCGGCGGAAATCGGCGGGCTTTAGTTTGAACGCTTCAAACTGCGCCTGCTCGATCGCCAGCGGCTCACCTTCCGGAAGCGTCATCCGGTAGCCCACCAGCGGCCCGGTCGGGCTAACCTCGAATGCTTCGCTACGTGGCTGCTCGACTTCGGGATTCTCAACCCGGAACACCGCGCCGCTGTCATGCTTCCAGGCGAGATCGCCCAGGAGCAGCTTGTCCAATGCCTCAATGCGCTTTGCAACCACTTCGTTGAACACGCGCGACTGCAACGCCGACACCCACAGCCGCCGGAGCTTGTGGTCGACCAGCCAGATCGCGCCCGAGGGGCGATGCGTCTTAATGAGCCGGGCCAGGATCTGCCGCTCCATTCCGTGGCGGCGGGGGTAGACGCGCATGGCCGTATCGAGGTCCTCGCGGTCGAACGCGGTGCGCGCGACGAGGGTCTGCGCGTCGTCGATGCCCGGCATCGGGTTGCCGATCAGCAGGCGAAGGATTTCGCGGGAATCGCCGCGAACGAAGGCCGCGCCCAACAGATCATTGTCGCCCCGGTAGCCGAAGCGCTGCTCGCCGAAATAGTTGGGCATGCCGCTTTTTTGCAGCGTCGGCAGGAGGGATTGGACCTTTACCACGTCAGTCGGGCTCACCTCGCGGATTTTGACGGCGAAGCGGTTGCCGGCCAGATGCCCGAGACGGAGCTTGTTGCCGTGACGCGCGGCCCAGAGCACCGTCAGGCCGGGGATCTTAAGCGCCATGACGGCCTCGGGCGTTGTGCCGAGGATGGAGAGCGTCTGGCGGGTGACGGCCTTGGCGTCCTTAAGGCCGGCGTAACCGATCTCGCGCGAATAGACGCGGAGGGCGGCGGCAATCCGGTCAACCGCCTGGAAAGTGGTGATGCCGTTCTTTTGGATTTCGCAATAGACGTGCTCCCCCTCGCCCGACGGCTCGTAGAGGGGGATTTCCTGCACAAAAAAATCCTCGGCCCGCTGCTTGATGACGCCGCCGATGCCGGAAAAATCGCGTGTGAGATACGGAAGGGACATGGAGGCATTCTAGGGAAGGACGCGAAATTTGCGATGGCGGGATTGTCAGTTGTCCGTGGTCAGTTGTCAGTTGTCAGTTGCAAAGACGTAGGACGACCCAACACAACTGACAACTGACCACGGACAACTGACAAACCCTATCCCCCGCAGAGCCCGTATCTTTGCAACGTAGCATGTACGCCGTGATCGTCGTTCGACGGGGCGATCCAATCGGCTACGGCTTTTACCTCGGCGTGTGCGTTGTCCATGGCGACCGCGACGCCGGCGGCCTGGAGCATGGGGATGTCGTTGGGCGCGTCGCCGATGGCGAGGACGTTTGCCATGGGGATGCCGTAGTGATCGGCGACATGCCGCAAGGCGGCGGCTTTGCTGGCGGCGGGGTGCATGATCTGGAGCAGGTCGGGGTCGCTTCGGATGACAGACACGTGGGCGTGCCGCGAGAGGATCGATTGCAGCCGGGAGATTGTGGGGACGTCGCCGAGCAGCATCAGCTTGGTGACGGGCTGGTTGCAAAATTCCTCAACGGGGGCGACGACGTCGGGCTGAAAAAGTTTGCCGGTCTCAGTGGTGTAGGAGGGATCAAACCGGTCGGTGTGCCAGCGGTCGAGGATTTCACAGCTCACGAGCACGTCGGGGTACAGGCCGCGGGCCTCGGCGATGATCCGCGCGGCCAGTGCGCCGTCCATCGGGGTGTGCATGACGATGCCCGAACTGGGTTCGTCCCAGACGAGCGCGCCGTTGTAGTTGATCTGCCAGGTGTCGAGGTTCAACGACCGATAAATATGCCGCACGCTCCGCGGCGGGCGGGCGGATGCGATGACGACGCGGACATCCCGGGGCAGGCAGCGAAGGGCATCCGCCGTCCGGTCGCTGACACGCTTCTGCGAGTCGAGCAGCGTGCCGTCGAGATCGATGGCGATGAGGCGGATGTCAGAATTGATATGTCCCATCGCTATTGCAGTTCGCTCTCCAAGCCGACGAGTGGGAACAGCACCCGCGGCGTCAGGAACACCAGCCAGACCCGCGCCACCGGCATGCCGGTGATTTTCTCGATTGCGTTGCGGTAGGCCGCGAGTTGAGGGCGGTAAAACTCGGCCCGTGAGGGCACGGCGGCCATCGACACGTCGTCGGTTTTGTAATCCAGGATCGTAGCCCCTTCGGGGCCGGTGACCAGCACGTCGAGGCGGCCGCGGATCATCGTACGGTCGAGCGGGTGGGGGACGGATGACAGGGGCTCGGCGGGGAAATTGACGGGGATTTCGCGGCGGACCGATCCGCCGCCCTGGCGCAGCAGACTGCCGGCCTCGCTTTGCATGAGCCAGATGATCGCTTCAACGTCCACCATCGCGGCTTGGGCCGCGGTCATCAGACGGCCCTCAACCATTCTCGCAATTTCCCGCGCGACATCCTCGCGGTCGCACGGGCCGGCGAAATTCAAGTGCTCCAGCACGACGTGCGTCGCGGTCCCGCGATCCGCGGCCGAGGGCGCGGGGCCTTCCAGCATGAATTCGGGCAGCGCGAGCGTGATGGCTCCGGAGCCGGGGAGGCGCTCGGCACCGCCGGCGTGTGGACCCGCCAGCGGTTTTTTGTGGCGGGCGGTGACCGATTGCGACCCAGGCAATTGGCTGTAGGCATGGAAGGGATATTCGAATGCGATTTGTGCGATTGCACGACTTGCTGCGTCACTGGGCGCAGGTGGATCGGGTAACGGCTCGAGCCGGGCCATGGCGGCATGCTCGGGGGAGAGCTTCTCGCGGGCCTCCGCCGGGCTCTTCCAAGTGGCGACTTCTTCGGGTGAATGCCGGGTGGTGCGGATCACTTCGTGGGGCTCTGTCCGTGCGGCCACCGAAACCGGGCCGATCCAGTCGAGCATCGACCGAGCGCCCAGCACCGCGTCCGCAGGCAGCGGCCCGGCGTGGCCGCGCCAGCGGGAGTCCCACTTCTCACTCGCTTTTTCATCGCACGTTCCGACCAGGATGAGATGCTCGCGGGCGCGGGTCATCGCCACGTAAAGCACGCGCAGCTCCTCGGCCAGCGATTGCTGCCGGAGCCGGGACTGCACGATCGTCTGTGCCAGCGACGGGTACCGGCAGCGCTTTTCCTCATCCACCACGGCCATGCCCAGGCCCGCCGACCGGTCGAGCAGGATCGCGCCCCGGCAATCCTGCATGTTGATCGCCTTGCCCAGGTCGGGAACGATCACCACGGGGAATTCCAGGCCCTTGGAGCGGTGGATGCTCATTACTTTCACGACGTCATCCGCCTGCGAAGCGAGCGAGGGCTGGGCGAGGTCGGCCTCTTCCTCGAGCTGCTCGAGGAAACGGAGAAAGCGCGAGAGGCCGCGTTCGTGGAAGCGGCCGAACTGGCCGGCCCGCTCGTGAAGGTGCATGAGATTGGCGACGCGCTGTTCGCCATTGCGGAGGCCCGCGACGAATGCGAGGTAGCCGGTCTGGTGGTAGATCGTCCAGACGACTTCCGCCAGCGGCCGACGCTGGGCGGCGTCGCGCCAGCGGGCGAGCTGTGTGAAAAACACGTTCAACTGTGTGGCCAATGCGTCATCGGTCTTTTCGGCTGCGTAGCGGATGGCCGCTTCGTGGAAGGGTATGGATTCGGACGGGTAGGCGAGGCGGATTTTTGCGAGTTGCGTCCCGAGGTCGGGCAGCTGACTCAGCGGGCTGCGAAAAACAGCGGCGAGCGGGATGTCCTGGCGGCGGTTATCGAGAAGCGAGAGCAGCGCGACCATGTCGCGGATTTCGATCGATTGGAAGAAGCCGCTGCCACTGTCGGTGTGGACGGGGATGTCGAAGCCGCGGAGCACCTGGGCGAACTGGTCGGATTTGAATTTCAGCGAGCGGAGCAGGATGACGATGTCGCGCGGCCGGATCGGGCGCGGGCTCATGCCGCCCGCGCCGTCGCGTTCCATGACGTGCATCGGCGCGGCGCCGTCGCGGCCGAGAAGTTTTCGGATTTCTTGCGCGACGAGGATCGCCTCGCGACTAGTGCGGTCGATGTCCTGGTCGTCGTCTTCGGATTCCTCGGCGGCCTCTTCGTCGCGGTCGGGGAGCGTTTTGGGGAGGAGGTGCAGATCGATCGGTGCGCCGCGGAAGCAGGCCGGGCCGTCGGCGGGGGGGTAGCCTGCCTGGCCGTGGAGGCGCTGGGTCTGGTCGTACTC
>JAQGHH010000658.1 GCA_028288945.1 Phycisphaerales bacterium | reverse complement strand
ATGGAGCCGTAGCCGTCGTCTTTTTTCCAGCCGTCGCGTGCGATGCTGTATCCGCCGTAGGGGAACCACTCTGAGGTGTAGTCGGGGACGCCGGCCGACCCGTCGCCGTAGAGGGTGGAGTAGATTTTGGCGTTGGTCGGATCATTCAGCATGCCGGGGAAGCGGGTGTAGGCTTCGCGGAGTTTGAAGCGTTTTTCGTGCGGCGGCTCGTGGTGGGTAACCAGCGGATATTCGCCGCTGGGCGTGCCCCAGTGGAGCATGTAGGCGGCGCGGAGCTCAAGGGCTTCGTTCAATTCGTTCTGCCAGCCGACGGTGTGCAGCTCGCGTTCCCACGACGGCTGCGCCCAATTCGGCATGCTTTCGCGGGCGTCCATCAGCCGCAGCGCGCCAGCGTTGCCGAGAAGCAGGAAATTGTAGCCGGGCCATTGGTGCGTTTCGGTGCCGTCGCGGAGCTGTTGGAGGACGTTGATGTCCTCGATATTCCGTCGGCGTGTCTCGCGGAAGTAGAGGGGCGCGACCTTGAACTCGTCGATTAGAATCGCCATCAGCATCTGCCCCGCGCCCGGCGTCCAGCCGTTGCCGTTGGAACGCATGTAGACGACCCAATTCAACGGCGATTCCATCACCAGCTTCTTCATGATCCGCGCGAATGCCGGTGCGGGGACTGCGTCGCTGTCGTAGGGTAATACCTCGGCGATGGCCGCGAACATGCGGAGGGTCATGACGACCGGATAAATGGAATTATCGTGATTGATTACCGGATCAATTTGAGCGAGGAACGTTTCGTTCATCGCCCAGTCGTCCATGTAGGCGATCCAGCGCTTGAGGTATTGCTGGTCCTTGGTCGCGATGTATGCCGTGACCAGCGGCTGAAGGCCCGATCCCCACCACAGTTCACGGTAGGGATAATTCTGATGCGTCTTCGTCGCGTAGCCATAAGGTTGTGCGGGGGCGGACCAGTCGATCTCGCCCGGCTCGCCGATCTTCACCTTGGCGCCGTTGCCCAGCGTCATCTCGCCATGAAGCAGATCATCCGCCGCGGCGATCTGTTTTTTCAACCGTTCGGGGTCGAGGTCTTTGTCCATCGCGCCTTGAGGGAAATCGCTGATCCCGCCGTAGCCGCGGCCGTAAGGCTGCACGTCGTTGGCGTGGATGCCAAAGGCCTGTGGCCGGCGGAGCTTTTCAAAGTAATAGTCGCGAAACGCCCGCAGCCCCTGCGCGTATTGCCCCGCGGCCTTGAGTTTCCCAACCAGTTCCAAATTGGGGCGCGAGCGCAAATTGGACCGATTGATGTCATCAGGCGTGCAGAAAATCAGGTCGAGAAAATCCTTGCCGAGCGCGCCGATCGCTTGCTCCGAGTCACGATTATCCCACTTTGCGCGTTTTCGCGCGGAAGCCGTGGCGCTCGTCGCCTCGTAGCGTTTCACCGTCTCGGCAGAGACCAGGCTAAGTTCCCGGATGCACAGATCCTTGTTTGGATTGGGCCTGGCGAACGCCTTGAGCGTCACATACCGCCCCCTGGCGGCGGGGAAGGGAATGACCGTCTCCTGCCCTTCCTCGCCTTCGAACGCGCCCTCGGCCACCGCCGGCCCGCGCACTTCCTTGGAACCGCTTACGAAGAACTCGTATCGGGCCATTCTGCTGTCGATGGCGTTGTTCGGCCTGCCGAGCGTCACGATCGTGAAAGCGCCCAGTTCGTATTCCCTGCCCAGGTCGATCGCAATTTCATATTCATCACGCCCGCCGGCGGCGTAGAACGTCTCGGCGTCGTCATCGATGAGATTCGCGGCCTTCCACACGTCCGCGGCTTCTTTGGGCGCGGAGACGATCTTCCAGTCTTTCTTGGGAAGATAGTCGGCGTCGAACTTCCAGTAGCCCCACAACGCCTCATTCCCCCAATAGGGCCGGACGTTGGTCTCGGCAGCGAATCCGGCTTGACCGCCGAGAGAAAACATCAGGGCGAGCACGGCCAGGACACCAAAGATCGTGGCGTGCCGGATGTCCAGCGTTCTTACGAAACAATTCTGAGCTATGCGCATCACATTCCATCCAAAAGGAGCCTGACGAGGTCGGCCGCAGACAGAGTGGCCACGCCTGATATACCGCCGCTCATCCCATGCTGTGGCCCCGGGATTACACAGGCGATAACCGGGGGCATGTGGGATAGACTCACAGCCCTATGGCCGCACCGGAACTCGATGCCCTCATATCCGACGCCGTCCCCAGCCTCGTGATTGTGTTCGATCGCCTCGGCAGGATCGTGCGGTTTAATCGTGCCTGTGAGGTCGCGACGGGGTATAGCCGGCAGGAGGCCTTGGGGCGGGTGCTCTGGGATTTCCTATTGCCGGGCGAGGAAGTCGATTCGGTCAAGACCGTCTTTGCAAAACTGATTGCGGGGCGGCTCCCGTTCGAAATTGAAAACAACTGGGTCACGAAAGACGGCATGCACCGGGTGGTCGCCTGGTCCGGCGCCGCCGCCCTCGACGGGGGCGGCGCGGTGGAGTTCGTGATCGGCACCGGCCAGGACGTCACCGCCCATCGGTGGGCGCTGCGCGATCTGCTCGCGAGCGAGCGGCGCTACCGCACCATGGTCGAGTCGGCGATGGAGGGGGTCTGGGTCATCGACACCGAGGGCCGCACGACCTACGCCAATCAAAGCATGGCGCGGATGTTCGGCTACACGCCGCCGGAGATGCTCGGCAGGTCCATGTACGATTTCATGGACGACCGAGCCCGCAAGCAGGCGGAGGCCAACATGGAGCGGCGCAGGCAGGGCGTGACGGAGGCGCACGAATTCCGCTTCCGTCACAAGGGCGGCTCCGACGTCTGGACGCTGCTCAGCGCCAACCCGCTCACGGATGACGCCGGCCGTTTCGCCGGGGCGCTGGCGATGGTTGCCGACATCACGGACCGC
Source organism: Phycisphaerales bacterium (assembly GCA_028288945.1). Taxonomy (GTDB): domain Bacteria; phylum Planctomycetota; class Phycisphaerae; order Tepidisphaerales; family Tepidisphaeraceae; genus RYN-428. Next base: position 5,851 of record JAQGHH010000658.1, on the reverse strand, counting down.
AAGAAAACGGAAGAAGCCCTGCGCGCCAGCGAGGAGCGGTTCCGCGCGCAGTACGAGAACCTTCCCCTCCCGACGTTCACCTGGCAGCGCACGGGGGATGACTTCGCACTGCTTTCCTGCAACAAGGCCGCGGCAGAATCCACCCGCGGGGCGGCGGCGCACATGGCCGGGATATTGGCCTCAGAGCTCTTCGCCAGTCAGCCGCAGGTCATCGCGGACATTAGGGAATGTGCCCGGCTCCGCGAATGCATCAAGCGGGAAATGGCCTACCGTATGCAATCGACCGGAGAGTTGATGGACCTGGCCGTCACCTACGCTTTTATCCCACCGGATCTGGTGATGGTCCACACTGAGGACGTGGGCCCGCGGCGTCGGGCGGAGCAGGAACTGCTGTCGCTCAACCAGACGCTCGAGCAGCGCGTGGCCGAGCGGACCGAATCGAACCGCCTTCTGGTGACGGAAGTTGAGCACCGCGTTGGCAACAACCTCGCGGCGTTACTGGGGCTGGTGGAATTGATGCGTAACCGTGCCACGAGCGTGGACGCCTACGCCGACGCGATCCAGCAGCGCCTCCGCGGGATGGCGCAGGTGCACCACCTTTTGACGGACGCCGGCTGGAAGGCGGTGCCGCTGCGAACCGTGGCGGTGTCGGCGTTGGACGCGATCCGCGATCCCGGCCGGCGTTCGACGGAGGAATCGGTTGACGGTCCGGACCTGGAGGTCGCCCCCGGACAGGCGCAGGCGCTGACGCTGATTCTGCTGGAGTGGTACACCAACAGCTGCAAGTACGGCGCGCACGCCGTCCCCGGCGGCAGGCTGCATATTCAATGGCAACTGTCTAACGGGCATCCTGGTCCCAGGACGGTGAGGCTTAGTTGGACGGAGCGCGCCGGCCCGACCCCCCGTCAACCCGCCGTGCCTTCGGTGGGCACGCAGTTGGTCCAGGCCTTCGCCACCCGCGAGCTGGGCGGCGCCTGCACGATGACTTTTCCGCCCGAGGGCGCCGAGCACGCGATTGAGTTCCCCCTTCCCGCCGACGCGAGCCCCGGACGCGGTCCGAAATCGGCGTGATTGGTGCGTGCAGTGCGCCAGCCACAGGCTTCCGCAGGCGACAGGCGGTCACTGGCTGCCGACGCCCTTGGTGCGGGTGCGGAGGGCGTAAACGCCCTGGCTGGCGGTGATGAAAAGGGTTTGGCGGTCCTTGCCGGCGAAGCAGATGTTGGCGGTCCAGGGTTCCTTGATTTCAATTTTGTCGATCTGTTTGCCGGTCTTGTCGAAAACGGTGACGCCGTGGCCGGTGAGGTAGAGATTGCCTTCGTCGTCGATCGTCATGCCGTCGGAGCCGAGGTTACAGAAGAGCTTTTTGTCGGTCAGGGAGCCGTCTGGGTTGACGGTATAGGAGTAGCTCTTGTTGGCGCCGATATCGGCGACGTAGAGGGTTTTTCCGTCGGCAGCGCCGATGATTCCGTTGGGCTGCTTCAAGTCGTCGATCACCCGCGTCAGTTTTTTGCGGTCGGGGGAGAGGTAGTAGACGGCTTCGATGTCCTGTTCTTTGGGGCCGCGTTTCCAGTAGTCGCGTTTGTAGTAGGGGTCGGTGAAATAGATGCCGCCGCCCTGGGTTTCCCAGACGTCGTTGGGGCCGTTGAGGAGTTTGCCGTGGTAGTCTTTGACGAGGACGGTGACTTTCTTGTCGGGGATGGAGATGGACCAGAGCTCGTTCTTCTCGTCGGCACAGGCGAGGAGGTTTCCCTTGTGATCGAAGCAAAGGCCATTAGACCTGCCGCAAGGCTGCATGAAGACGGAGAGCTTGCCGTCGACGCCCCATTTCATGATGCGGTCGTTGGGCTGGTCGGTGAAGTAGACGTTTCCATCCGCGTCGGTGGCGGGGCCCTCGGTGAATTTGAAGTCGTGGGCGAGCAACTCAAGCTTCGCACCGGAGGCGGCGATGCCATCGGCCAGTGCGGGGCGGGAGAGGAAGACGAGCGCGAGGGCGAGGGTCGTGAAAAGAATCGGCCGCATGAAGGTTCCTCCACAAGAGAATGGTTTTGGAAAAGATTACCAAGGCCGGGGTTTTTGTCGAATTGAGAGGATGCAGAAAAACGTAGCGTGCCAATGTAGCCAACATGGGGCGTAACGTAGGGCGTACTTTAGTACGCGGTTTTCCGTCGCAGCAGCGCACGCAATCGCGTACTAAAGTACGCCCTACGTTACTCATCTTCCGCTCCGACGGCGCTTCTCGTACGCTCCCTTCCATGTCGGCACTCTTTCTCAAGACAATCAAATGGCTCGGCAGTCGCGGCGGGTTGTTCCTGTTTGCCGTGCTTGTGATGGTGGCGGGGGTGTGGGGGTTTGTGGCGCTGGCGGACGAGATGCTCGAAGGGGATTGGCAGCGCACTGACATACGCATCAACCGCTTCGTGCACGACCATCCCGGCCCGCCGTGGCTACAGGAGGCGGGGCGGGACGTCACGGCGCTGGGCGGCGTGACAGTGCTGGCGCTGTGGACCGCTGCCGTGCTCGGGTTCCTGCTACTCAGCGGGCGGTATGGAATGATGGTGCTTGTGATCATCGTAACGCTTGGCGGGCTCGTGCTGACACTCAGCCTGAAATGCGCCATCAACCGGCCCCGCCCTTCCGAGCCGCAAGCGAGCGTCATCGTCTACACGCAAAGCTTCCCCAGTGGGCACACGATGCTTTCCGCCACCGTCTACCTCACGCTCGGCGGAATGCTCGCGCGGACGGTCCGCGGGCGGCTGCTCAAGTTTTACTTCCTGTCGCTGGCGCTTGGGCTCACGTTCCTGATCGGCGTGAGCCGGGTCTACTTGGGAGCGCATTATCCGTCCGATGTGCTGGCCGGATGGTGCGGCGGGCTAGTGTGGGCCATCCTCTGCTGGCTTGTCGCGCAGGAGTTGCAACGGCGGAAGGTCGTGGAGGGGGAAGAAGAATGAAGCGTTGTCGCTACGACAACCAATAATCGCTATAATCGGTTGCTATGACGGATTGGAAACAGTACATCGAGCGTGATCCCGACGTAATGTTGGGCAAACCAGTATTCAAGGGGACACGGATCACCGTCGAGTTCGTCCTCGAGCGCCTGGCTCAGGGGGCTACGCCAGAAGAATTGGTGGACAGCTACGAAGGATTGAAGCCGGAACACATTCCGGCCGCGTTGGCGTACGCAGCGTCCGTCTTATCACGCGACGAATTAGTCGCACTCGCATGAAGTTGCTCGTCGACGCGCACATCAGCCGCCAAATCACCGCTATTCTCGAAGGTTTCGGGCATGACGTGCTCCGAGCGGCGTCCTTCCCACCGCGGACGTCCGATGAGGCGATACTTCGAAGGGCCGCCCTCGAAGATAGAATCGTAATGACCAGCGACAAGGATTTTGGCGAGCTCGTCTTCCGTTTGCGCCAACGTTCTGCCGGCGTAATTTTGCTACGCATTGATTCGAAGACCGAGGTTGAGCGGGCGAGCGTCGTCGAAAAGTCCTGGCCCCAGATCGAAGCTGCGGCTCCCGGGCACTTCGTGGTCGTGACAAACCGAGTGCTTCGGAGATCGCCCCTGCCTTAGCCGCGGATAACGGAACGAGAATTGGGTCGTCATGGGTGACTCTGCACCTGTCTAATGGTCAGAGCAAATCGCAAATCCCGCCCCCTCCGCTTATACTCGTAGGGCGAAATTGAATTTGCGAAGGAGCCATCCATGTCTGACGCGTCATCCGGGGCGATTGAGTCTTCGTTGCAGGAACAGCGGGTATTTCCGCCGCCGGCGGAGTTTTCGCGGACGGCGCTGGTCAAATCGATGGACGAGTATCGGCAGCTTTACAAGCGGTCGATCGATGATCCGTCTGATTTCTGGGGGGAGATGGCGGAGGGGTTGCACTGGTTTAAGAAGTGGGACGCGGTGCTCGATTGGAAGCCTCCGTACGCGAAATGGTTTGTCGGCGGCAAGCTCAACGTCTCCTATAACTGCCTTGATCTGCAAATCGAGCGCGGCCGCGGGGACAAAGCGGCTATCCTTTGGGAAGGGGAGCCCGAGAGCGGCATGCCCGGCAGCGGGGGGTCGGTCCATCGCATCAGCTTCCGGCAACTTAAAGATCAAGTGTGCCGATTCGCCAACGGGCTCAAGCAGGTCGGCGTGAAGAAGGGGGACCGGGTCACGATCTATATGCCGATGGTGGCGGAGGCGGCGGTGGCGATGCTCGCCTGCGCGCGGATCGGGGCGGCACACTCGGTCATCTTCGGCGGGTTCAGCAGCCAGGCGATCGCCGACCGGGTCGAAGACGCCAAGAGCGACGTCATCATCACCGCCGACGGCGGCTTTCGTCGCGGCAGCATCGTCCCCCTTAAGGCGAACGTAGACGATGCGCTGAAGAAGACGGATCGCGTGAAGAAGGTCATTGTGCTGGAGCGCATCGGCTCCGCGCCCGGCAAGGATTTCAAGATCAATTGGGTTGAGGGACGCGACCTGTGGTGGCATGAGTTGGTGCGCGACCAGAGCACCGATTGCCCCGCCGAGCCGATGGACGCGGACGACACGCTCTTCGTTCTCTACACCAGCGGCTCCACGGGAAAGCCCAAGGGTATTCAGCACGCCACCGGCGGATATCTGCTGGGGGTCAATGTCACCTCGCGATACGTCTTCGACTTGAAAGAAGATGACGTCTACTGGTGCTCGGCCGATATCGGCTGGATCACCGGCCACAGCTACGTGCTCTACGGCCCGTTGAGCAACGGTGCGACCACGCTTATGTACGAGGGCGCGCCGAATTTCCCTGACTTTTCGCGGTTCTGGGCGATGATCGAGCGGCACCGCGTGTCGGTCTTCTACACCGCGCCGACGGCCATCCGCGCGTTCATGCGGGCCGGGCGCGAGTTCGTCGATCGCCACGATTTACGCTCGCTTCGCCTGCTCGGCACGGTCGGCGAGCCGATCAATCCGGAAGCGTGGATGTGGTATCGCGAAGTCATCGGCGGCAACCGCTGCCCGATCGTCGATACGTGGTGGCAGACGGAAACGGGGATGATCCTCATCACGCCGCTCCCGGGCGCGACGCCCACCAAGCCCGGCACGGCGACGCTGCCGTTCTTTGGTGTGGACGCGGCTATCGTGGACCGCGAAGGCAAGGAGATGGGCCCGAACCAGGGCGGCTTGCTCGTCATCCGAAAGCCGTGGCCGGGGATGCTCCGCGGCATCTTCAATGACCCCGACCGTTACGTGAAGCAGTATTGGAGCGACGTGCCGGGCGTCTACTTCACGGGCGACGGGGCGCGGCGCGATGCGGACGGGTATTTCTGGATCATGGGCCGCGTGGACGATGTCATCAACGTTTCCGGGCATCGGCTGGGGACGATGGAGATCGAAAGCGCGCTGGTCGCGCACGAGGCCGTTGCGGAGGCGGCGGTGGTGGGGATTCCGCACGAGATGAAGGGGCAGGGGATCGCCTGCTTCGTCACACTCGAGCATGGCCGCAAGGCGACTGAGGCGCTCAAGAAGGAACTGATCGCCTGGGTGGGAAAACAGATCGGGTCGCTGGCAAAACCCGATCAGATCCGATTCACTGAAGCCCTGCCGAAAACCCGTAGCGGCAAGATCATGCGGCGGCTGCTCAAAGAACTCGCCACGCACGGCGAAGTGAAGGGCGACACCACCACGCTCGAGGATTTCAACGTGATCGCCAAGCTCAAGGAGCAGGACGAAGGCTAAACGTTTAACCCGGCAGTCCATTGATTATCGGGCTTGGCCGGTGAAGATTTCGTGAGGTATTGTTCCCGCGGGGCACAGGGCATTTCTAGCCAGCCCGTCAAAGGAGCGGTATCCTGATGATGAGGATCCAAGGCAACGGCGC
>JAQGHH010000637.1 GCA_028288945.1 Phycisphaerales bacterium | reverse complement strand
AGCTCCGACGACCGGTCCGGCCGCGCCCTCGACCAATCCAACGGGACCGGCGACCGCCCCAGCCGTCCCCGATGCTCCCATACCCCCCTCGACAGCGCCGGCGACTGCCCCGGCAACGCCCGACGCCACAGTCCCCGCGGTCCCTGCGGCACCCGCGCCCGCCGACGCGACTCCAAAGCCCGATGCACCCGCCGCCCCAAAGCCCGACGCCGCCGCTCCCGCGCCGGGAGCCCCTGCTGACACGACGGCCAAGCCCCCGGAATCGAAGTGATTCGCGTGAAGTCACTGGGGTAAAACGCGGCTTCCAGCCCGCGTGCCAGTCGCGCAGTCGTGGCACGGGTTTCCAACCCGTGCTGGCGGTGCAACAATTCGAATTGCGCCCGCTGCCATGCACGCTTCGCATGGATCGAAAATCCGCGCAACGCTGCACACGTTTCATTAGAGTCCCGGCAGTACAGCTTCTATTAGCCACGCCGCCGTGCTTCCTCGCGCATTCCCACGTTGACTCAACTGCCGTGCGTCGCTTGAATGGACGCCGTGCAGTCCACAACCGTTGGGCCCAAAATCGCACCGGACTTCGAGTCGCACCCCGGGTTTTTTCTTTTGGACCGCGAAGCCCGCATCCGCTTCCAAAGCATCGACCGCAACCACCGCCGCCGGACGACCATGCACACGATCTTTCAGGCCGTTGCCGGTTCATGCCCTGCATGATATACGGCCCCGTCTAACGGGCCGGAATCCTGTCACAGGACCAATTTTTTCGGAGCACGAAAATGAAGCGGTCGTCGCTAATGTTGCCTGTAGTTTTGATCCTGATAACCGCTGCCTACCTCGCCGGCGGCAGGGGAGGCGCGGCGACGATTGCCGCCCCGGCCGCAGCGCCCGCGCCCGCCGCGGACGACATGCGGCGACAAGTGGAACGTCTGCAACAGCAGATCAAAGAAATGGAAGGACTTGTCCCCGATCAGGCGGCGGTGATGACGCACGTCGCCTACCACTTCACCAACGTCTACATCGCCGTGCAGAAAGGGAACTGGCCACTGGCCGACTTTTATCTCAGCGAGACGATGAACAACATCAAGTGGGCCGTGCGGGCCAAGCCGATCCGCAAAAACGCGCAGGGCCAGGACATCGACCTCACCGGCATCGCCCAATCCATCGAGAATACGCAGTTCAAGGATTTGAAGCAGGCCATCGCCGCCCGAGACAAGGAAGGCGCAGAGAAGGCGTACGAAGTAACGCTGGCGGCGTGTTACGCGTGTCACACCACATCTGGCAAGCCGTATCTCAAGCCGCGGAAACCGACGGAGGCGGAGGTGAGGATCATCAACTTCGACCCGGAAGTGGCGACCCCCAAGTAGGTAGCCGCGTCTTCGGCTACGGGGTTCCGTCATTCACCGCGGAGGCGCGGAGATCGCAGAGAAGACAAATGCGTATTGCCACAGATGGAATACCGATGGACACAGATGGGATTGCGCGTCGAGCACGTCTGACGTGACACGGCCGTCTCGGCCGTGCAGGGTGGATGAGGGTCGCCGCTGAATTTCGAAAGCAAAAATTGGACTTCTTCTCGCGCTTTTGGGCACGGGCGGGACGCCAGTGTTGCGATGCAGCGCCCTGATCCTCTCATCTGTGTTCATCCGCCTTTTATCTGTGGCAACAACCCTTCACCAACAACTTGCAACCGGCCGTTCACCCCGCTACCCTGCTCGCGCCCTCAGGCGGCTGCGAAGCCCGTCGGGATTTTTTTCCTATAAAGGGAAAGCTCCCGGCGATGGGAAGGCGGTTGAAATCCGCCGCGGACGCGCCGCTGTGATGGACGTTGCTCGCGCCTCGAAGACCACTGCCGGGCCGAACCCGGTGGGAAGGTGAAGCGCGACGGGCCGAAGAACTGCGGCTGATTGCGGGCGGCTTTTTCTCAGCACCCAGCACTCAGCACTCTCCCGCCCCCGTCCTAAGCCAGAAGACCTGCCTGTGGGTGCGAGGGCCGGCGTGTTGCCGGCCCCATCGGATTCGTCCTCGCGAAACGGGACGGCCGGGTTCGAGCACCTCCGCGCGGGTTTGGCCGCCGGCGGCTGGCCGACGTTTGCGTCGGCCGCCGCGGATCGCGCCAGCCGCCCCGGCACCACTGCTCCACCCTCGGTTGTCCTGCGATTGAATTCTCGCTCGCGAGGACGGGGTCTTCTTTGGCGCCACGCTGATTTGGCGCCGGGAGCAGCAGTCGTCATGGTCCGTCCCCTTTCCTCTCGCGCGGATTCCGCGCACCTCGTGAAGAAGTTCCTCGGTACGCTCGCGTTGCTCGGCAGCGCCCTGCCCGCGGCGGCCAGCCCCACCACGGCAGACCAGGTGGTCTCGTACGCCGCGGGCAACGCCCGGGCCGACTATCAAATCCCTGCCGCGGCACTCGGAAACTTAAGCGGCGACACCGGGTTCGGTGGGCTCAACCCATTCAACCCGCCGTTCTCCCACAACGACATCGTCATCGTCGGGGAGGGCGGCAGCCTCACGCTGCACCTGAGCAACAACGTCCCCACCAACGGCAAAAACCTCGGCGTCTACGTCAACGACGGCTACACCGACACCAGCGCCGGCGGCACGGGGCAGACCAACGCCGGCCCGAGCGGATTTTCCGCGTTCCCCAACGCCATCGTCTCCGTCTCGCAAGACGGTAATGCGTGGTACGCATTGAGCCAGCAGCCGATGAGCTTCCCCGTGGCGACGAATTATTACACGGATACAGCAATATCCGGAAATTTTCAGGCCCTGGGAACCCAGCACGCGAGTCAGTCGCTGCCGTACCTGGGCACGGCACAACAGTTGGCGAACAGCAGCTATGACCAAATCAAGGCCGCGTTCAACGGCTCCGCGGGCGGCAACTGGCTGGACCTGAAAGGCGTCCCGCTGCCGGCAATCAACTACGTTCGGTTCGACGTGCCGACCGGCGCAAAGCGGATGGTCGTCGACGCGATCGGTGCGGTCGGCGCGACCAGCACGCTGCACGGCGGCGACAAGATCGTGTCCGAAGACGTCGGCACCGGCACGCACACGTCCGACGTCGTGATCGACTTCGGCCCGCAGAGCTACGACTTCCGCGTCCATTACAGCACGCCCAGCATCACCGGCGAGAAGGCCGTTCAGATGATCCGGGACAGCAGCGATCTGAAATTGACGGTCGAGAGTTTTTCGTTCGGGGACTTTGTGACCGGATTCGCCTACGGCGGCTACTCCCAGACGGGCGATGGCTCGGGCGGCAGCGGGTATTGGCAGTACGACGTGAGCGCCGACGGAGTCGCCTGGCAAGGCTCCTTGCAGGGCGCGGGCGACAGGATGCTGACCGACGGCTCCTACGACGGGTGGCTTTGGTCCGGCGCGGACCATGCCGACCCGATTCTGCCGACCGCGATCCCGGAACCATCCTCGCTGGCCGCGATGTCGCTGTTCGCGACCGGGCTGTTGCGCCGCCGCAGACCGTCGGCTGAGAAGTGATTTCGCTCTGCAACGTCTCCGTCACCCTGGTCCCCTCTCCCTCGTACGCGGGGGAGAGGGGGAGGGGGAGGGATGGAGCGTCGAATTGCTTACGTCTTGTAGGGTCCGCTTTAGCGGACGTTTTCGGTGCGTCTCGCGAGCACACGTCCGCTGAAGGGGACCCTACGCTTGGTCCCTCATCCCTGCCCACCTCCCGCGTACGAAGGAGAGGGCGAAGCGCTTCGGCCGACCTGCGAGTGTAGCCATGCGAAACCGCACCGTATCCCGCGGATTCACGCTCGTCGAGCTGCTGGTGGTGATCGGCATCATCGCGCTCCTCGTTGCGATCCTGGTGCCGGCACTGGCCGTGGCACAGGAGCAGGCGCGCGCGGTGAAGTGCCTGAGCAACCTCCGGCAAGTTGCGATGGCCGCGTCGATCTACTGCGATGCCCACCGGGGCACGTACCCGATCGCCTACTACATTGGCGCGGACGGGACGTCCTACTCCTGGGATTTCACCGCGGCCATCGTCGCCGGGAAACGAACGATACTCCCCGGCCTGCTCTGGCCCGCGACCGGCGGCGGGGGGCTCGCGGTTCAGCAATGCCCCAGCTACGAAGGCCCTCTCTCCGGCACATCCGACCCTTTCACCGGCTACAACTACAACACGAGTTTCATCGGCCACGGCCAGTTCGAAGACATCCCCGACCCCATCAAAGTCGCACAGGTCCGCCATCCCTCGACCGTCGCCCTTTTCGGCGACGGCCAGTTCTACGCCGGCCCCGATAAGTACATGCGCTCGCCGTTCCCCTGCCCCGGCGACGCCTCTTTCACCTCCCGCGCCGCCGGCACGCAGGGCTATCGGCATCAAGGCCGCACCAACGTCGCCTACTGCGACGGCCACGCCGCCTCGGCCTCGGACCGCTTCACCAGCACAAGCGACCCGCAGGTGGGTGCCGGGACGGGATTCCTGTCGAGCGACAATTCGGCGTATGACCCGGGGTGAGAGTAGTAGGCAGAGGGCAGTAGGCAGGGGGAGAAGATAGAAGATAGAGGATGGAAGTCGGGATGCACCGTTTCCGGCCATCCTCCATCCTCTATCCTCTCCCCATCCACCCACTGCCCACTGCCTACTTCTCCCCACCCTTCCCGCCTTCTCCGCGGCATGCTAGAATCCCGCGTCTTCAATTGATGCGATTATTTGTGCAGGAACCGCCGGAGCGTGTAGTGGATAACCATGCGATCGAACGGCTCGGGGCGAACATCCGTACGGTATTCCTCGGGCATTCCAAGGCGGTGGACCTGTTGATGATCGGGTTGTTGGCGCGCGGGCATGTGTTGATCGAGGACGTGCCGGGGGTGGGGAAGACGGTGCTGGCGCGGTCGTTGGCGCGGAGCATTGATTGCCGATTCAGCCGCGTGCAGCTCACGCCGGATCTATTGCCCAGCGACGTGCTGGGGGTCAGCATTTACAACAATCTGACGCACGATTTTGATTTCAAGCCGGGGCCGGTGTTCGCGAACATCGTGTTGGCCGACGAGATCAACCGCACGACGCCGCGGACGCAGTCGGCGTTGCTCGAGGCGATGAGCGAGGAGCAGGTTTCGATCGAGAACCACACGCATTTGCTCGAGCGGCCGTTCATGCTCGTGGCCACGCAGAACCCTTTCGAGTTCGAGGGGACGTACCACCTGCCGGAGAATCAGCTCGACCGCTTCCTCGTGCGGATCAACGTCGGCTACCCGGACCGGGCCGCCGAGCACCGCATTCTCACGACGCGGCCCAACCGCACCGCGCTCGAGCAGCTTCGCCCGGTGATGACCGGCGCGGAGGTGATCGAGCTGCAGGACCAGTTGCCCGACGTGCGGCTGGATTCGGCGATCGTCGATTACATCCTCGATCTGGTCGCCGCCACGCGCAGCGGCGACGGCCTGCGCCTGGGCGTGTCGCCGCGCGGGGCGCTGGCTTTGACGCAGGCGTCGCAGGCCGCGGCGATGCTCGCCGGGCGGGAGTACGTTACGCCGGACGATGTGAAGGCGATGTTCCTCCCCGTCTGCGCCCACCGCGTGCTAAGCAAAAACTACCTGACCAACGGCGACGGCCACGGCACCGAAGCCGTACTAAAGAAAATTCTCGGCGACGTGCCCGCGCCGCAGTGACCGACCGGAGGCGAAAACAAATGCAATTTGAAATTTCAAATTTGAGATCTTACCGCGGCGAGCACAGTCGAGCCGCAATTTGCAGTCCGCAATCCGACTTTTGCATTTTGCATTTTGCATTTTGCACTTTGCATTGACCCCGGCGCAAAGCAATGTCCCTCTCCCCCTTCAAGCCGGTCCCCGCCCCCGCGACCGCGACGCCGGTCCGAAGGCGGCCGTCGCTCGACTTTTCCATCACCGGCCTGATCTACTGCTCGATGATGATGTTCATGGGCCTGGCGGCGATTAACAGCCAGGCGAATCTGCTGTTCGGCGTGTTCGGGCTGATGATCGGAATTCTGGTCGTCAGCGGCACCGTCAGCCGCATCGTGCTCAAGAAATTGCTCGTCGTGCGCGTGTTGCCCAAGCACGGCGTCGTCGGCGAGTCGATGACCGCCTACTACGAGATCACCAACGCCAAACGCTTCTGGCCCAGCCTCTCGGTGACGCTGGCGGAGCTGGACGGCGTCGAGGGGTTCACCAGGCAGCCGCATAGCTACATGCTGCACGCGGCGCCGAAGATGACGGCGTCGGTCCCCGCCGAGCTGATCCCCAAACGCCGCGGATTGCATGTGCTGGGCCGCTATCAGATCGCCACGAGTTTCCCCTTCGGATTCATCAAGCGCGCGATCATCGAGCGCCACAAGGACGACGTCCTTATTTTCCCCGCGCTCGCGCAGGTGGACGGCCGTCTGCTGGCCATGTGCCGGTCGGCGGACAACACGGGCGAGTCGATCCGCCCGCGGCCCGGCGGGGCGGACGAGTTTTACGGCCTCAAGGAATTCCGCTCGGGCGACAATCCACGCCACATCTATTGGCGGCGCAGCGCCCGCACGGGCGTACTGGTGTCCAAGGAAATGACCCGCGTCGCGCCGCCGCGGCTTCTTCTGCTGGTGGACACCTGCCTGCGCGACCGCACTCCGGCGAGCCACGCGCTCGTCGAGCGCAACATCGCCACCGCCGGCTCGCTGGCCGCGACGGCCCTCGATCAGGGCCTTTCGGTCGGGCTGTGCGCCTGGTCGGGCGGCCCCCTCTCCATCCTGCCCACCCGCGGCAAGCAGCAGCGCGAAGAGGTGCTCACGGTCCTGGCGCGCCTGCCGCTCAATACGCAGTTCACGGCCGTACAATTGCTCGACGAATTCCAGAACATGATGAAGCCGGGAACAACCGTCATGCTGCTCACGCCAACCGACCCCGGCCTCGCCGACCACGCCCGCGGCGGAATGCTAGTGCTCCGGGCTGACGACGATTCGATGGGCCAATACTTCCGGTTCGGCGCGGAAGTGAACTTTACAACCTGCATGCCGCCGGATCAGGAGGGTTCAATAGTTTAAGGGTTCAAGGGTTCAAGAGAAAGACTGACCGAGCCTGTGAATTCAATGTTCGTTCTGCAATTTGCAACGTGTGAATGCCAGCAAGAGAAGGAGGAACGCGATTGCGAATCTGAAATTTCAAATCTGAAATTTAAAATAAATATCAACGCGCGCACTTGCGCCGCGTCTTTCCCTTGAACCCTTGAACCCTTGAACCCTTGAACCCTTGAACCCTTGAACCCTTCCCCATGTACGACATCCGCCAGTTCAAGCCCGTCCTGTACGTCCTGCTCTTACTGGGCTTTACCGGCTTTGCGCTGGCCGGGCAGTCCCCGGGCCTTTGGGTGTTGTCGGTCGGGGCGCTTGCCCTGAACGCGTGGCTGATCCGGCGTGGGCGCTTTAAGCCGATGCCCCGGCTGCTCTCCAACCTCATCACGATCGTCGCGCTGCTCTACGTCATTCGCGACGTTTTCACGTCCACCACCACACCGGTCATGGTCATCGGGCAGTTCCTCGTGCTCCTGCAAGTCGTGAAATTGTGGGAACAGCGGGCCAACCGGGATTACGCGCAGCTCCTGGTACTGAGCCTGCTGCTGATGGTCGCCGCGTCAATCAACACCGCCAGCCTGCTCTTTGGCGTGTTGCTGGTGACTTACCTGTTCCTGTCGCTCTATTGCTGCCTGCTGTTTCATTTGAAAGTCGAGACGGACACCGCGAAGGCGGCCATGGCGGTGCCGGAGCACAAGGTGAGCCCGGCGATGCTCCGCCAGGACCAGCGCCATTTGACGCGGTCGATGCGCCGGCTGACGGGGCTGGTGTCGGCGGTGGCGATCGTGTTCGCGGTGGCGGTGTTCCTTCTCTTCCCGCGGGGCACGGGCGCGGGGTTGCTGGGCCCGATGCAATTCCGGCCGTCGCAGACGCTGGTAGGCTTCAGCAATGAAGTCGGCTTCGAAAACATCGCCCGAATCCAGCAGAACAACGAGAAAGTGGCGGACGTGAAGGTCAGCCGCAACGGCCGTCCCTCCGGCTGGACCGGCCCGCTGCTGTTGCGCGGCATGACGCTCTACAACTACACGGGCGGCCACGGCGTCGGCCGGTGGCGCTGGAGCCGGTCCAAGCCGTCGGAAGACGCGTCCGAAGAATACGTCATCGAGCGCAACGCGGTCCAACTCCTTCCGGACGCGCCGGGGAAAGCCGCGCCCGCGTCGTTGCCAACCGACGGAGACCTCTGGACCCAGAACATCAAGCTCCACCCCACCGGCACCAACGTGTTGTTCGCGGTCGCGGGCCCGGTGAGCTTCAAGCCGCAGCGCAACGCAAAAATCAGTTTTTCTCCCGGCGACAACGTGCTCGAGAGCCTCGAGCCGCTCCTCGACGCGATCGAATACGAGGTCACGTCGCGCAACGCGCTGGGGAGCGCCCCGCCGCAACGGGCGGCGCGCAGCGAGATCGACCCGAAGGTCGAGCAATACGCCCGCCGGCCCGAGGTGAGCGGCCAGGACGCCGCCGGCCCGCTCGCCGCCCGGCGGCACAAGGGGCTGCCCCGCGTGCCCGACGCGCTGGACGAGCAGATCGCCGCGAACATCGAACGGCACCTGAAGACGCAGTTCAGCTACTCCCTGGATCTGACCGACACCAAACGGATTGCGGGGCGCGACCCGCTCGTGGCGTTCCTGTACGACTTCAAGAAAGGCCACTGCGAATACTTCGCCGGGGCGATGACGCTCATGTGCCAGAGCCTGGGGCTGACGGCGCGAATGGTCGTCGGGTTCCACTGCGACGAATACAACACGATGGGGGAGTATTACATCGTGCGCCAGTCGCACGCGCACGCGTGGGTGGAGGTGCTGACGGCCGACGGGTGGAAAACCTACGACCCGACGAGCGGCAGGGACGCGTCAGAGCACGCCCGGGAAGAGGGGGCCTGGCAGAGAGTCCGTCATTTTTTCGACTACCTGGAATACAACTACGCCAACTCGGTCATCGCCTACAACAACGACGACAGGACGAACCTGATCCAGACCGTCGATACGGGAATGTCGAAGCTGGCCGTCCGCTCGACGACCGGCCTCGATTTCCTCCGCCGTCGCGGCCTTAGGGAGCTGAGGTTGTACCCCCTGTTCTGGAACGTCTCCTCCGCCGTGTTGTCCGCGGTCCTGGGCCTGATCACGGTGGCAGGGCTGGCGTTCATTGCGCGGTTTGCGTGGGAGAAATGGCAACTGCGCCGCCGGGCGCAGCGGATAGGCATCACGTCGCTGCCGCACGATGAGCAAATGCGCCT
>JAQGHH010000615.1 GCA_028288945.1 Phycisphaerales bacterium | reverse complement strand
AGCCCGAGGACGGGCGTCTGCTCGAAAAACGCCCCGCCGGCGGTGATGGTGAAATCGTGAGGACCGTCGTCGGGAGGCAAGGCGCGGGCCGGCGCTGTGTCGGCGGGCGGGGGCGCGGCGCCGAGCGGGGAAAACATGGGGGCGGAAACCAGGACGGAGGCGATCAGGGGAAGCAGGCGCATGGTTGGACCTTTGAGGAGAAGGACGCGAAGCGGCCCACGATACGACTGCGGAACCGATCGCTCCGCCCCGATTATATTCGAATTAACACCCACGGACTGCGCACGTTAATGCCCGCGTACGGCGCACGCCAGAACCCGCCAGGATTCGGGCGAAAAGGGGCCGCTGGTGACGGTGCGCCACGCGTGTTTCCGTGCGGTGCCCAAGTTATGGGCCGTGAGGGCCCACCACGCCCAGAGCTTATGCAGCTCCCATTTCGTGGCGTGGATAATTTCTTCAGTTCCGTCGGCGGGCGGCATGCCTCGGCGGCGGCGGGTTTCGTGGTACAGCGCGGCGCGGAGTGACGCCTGCTCCTCCTTGCGCTTCCAGCAGACGCTGTTGAAATGCTGGCGGTAGTGCAGCAAGACATCGGGCAGGTTTGCGAGCTTGCCGACCTCGGCGAGCCGTAGGAACAGATCCAAGTCCTCCTGCCACTGGAATCGGGTGCGATAGCCCCCTACCGCCTCGACCGCAGAGCGGCGCATCATCACGGCGGGATGGACGAGGGGCCAGCCGTTGTGCAGATGGGCGTGGTCGATCCGCTCGTGCGTGAACTGCGTGTCCTTCTTCAGGCAGATCGGTAAGCCGTCCTCGTCCATCAACAGGACCTGACACCCCACTGCCACGTGGTCCGGATGTTCAGCGAGGAATTGGATCTGCTTTGCGAATCGATTGGGCATGCTCAGGTCATCACCGTCCATGCGGGCGATCAGATCCCCGTGCGCGAACGAGATGCCCTCGTTGAGTGCGCCGACGATTCCGGTATTGGGCCGGCTGATGATGCGGAGGCGTGAGTCCTTTGCCCCGTATCGGCGGAGCACGGCGAGCGAGCGGTCGCCGGAGCCGTCGTCGATCGCGATCAACTCGAAGTCGGCGAACGTCTGCGTGAGCACGCTATCCATCGCGGCGGGCAGGTAGCGTTCGACGTTATAGACCGGCAGCACGACGGACAATGGCAACGACACGGGCGTCCCCCCTGTTTGCGACATTGGCCGTCTGCAAATCGGGTGCAACGCCGGGGGCGACGGGGAACTTAACGCCTCGCCTGTTTTCAAAATGGCAAACGCTCTCCATAGACGGCTCGCTGGGCTCGTAGAAATGCCCGCGTCATTAGCCACGCATCTTGTAGAGCGTGGCAAGTAAACAAAACCAGCCGCGTCGGAGAACCATGGTGTGGCGCCCTGTGGAGTATGGTTCCCATAATAGCAGCGATGGCGTGCGTGCCGGGGACAAGAAGTCATCTTGGACAATGCATGGGATCGAATCGTATGGTGCGGCCCGGCTTGCGGGGAATGGAGGCGGCCGTTTGCGGCGTCCCGGATGAGGTAGCGTTGGCGCGCGAATTTTTCTCGGACGTGAAGATGTGATGGGTATGTGCAACTTCCCGCCTGCGACACGCGGGGGAGCCCGCCGGAGCCGTGTATTCCGTCAATTCGGGGGGGAACGGAACCTCAGGCAGCGCAAAAAGTGCCCGATTCGTCGGGTATGATGTTTAACGCTACCCGATGCATCGGACGAGCTGTCTCCGCCCGTAAGGCTTCCAAGGGGAAGCACACGTCCCAGAATGCCGCGGCCGCCAGCGTAGCCGCCACCGGAGCGCAAAAGTCCCGAGCCGGCTCGGCGGCGCGCCTGTCCATGGCGCGGGCCGTCATGGAAGTCATGGAAGGACGCGAGTCTTTGTCGGCTTCGCCCGCCTCGGTAACGCTCGTGGACGGCGTCTTGACGCTCCGTGCCAACGTGAACATTCCGTCGCAATTGATCGTGAACCTTGGCGAAGGGGGCAAGGAAATCAACGCGTTCGTCACAGGAGCCCGGCACGAGCATTTCACCGCCGGCCAGGTCCGTTCTATTGAGATGATCGGGTCCAACCGCAGCGACTTCCTCTATATCAATCCGCGCCTCAAGATCGCGTCGGTGATGAATACCGGCCAGGGCAATGACACCGCGATCGGCGGAGGCGGCAATGACACCATTATTGCCGGGAACGGCAATGATCTCATATTTGGCAACGGGGGCGATGACTCCATCATTGCCGGCAAAGGAAACGACTCGATCAATAGCGGGGCGGGGAACGACTACGTCCAGGTGAGCCAGGGCAACAACCGCGTGCGGGGCGGCACCGGAAATGACACGCTGGTCGCCGGTGCAGGCCACGATATGGTCGTCGCCGGGACCGGTGACGACTCGCTGGTCGGCGGCAGCGGGCGCGACACGCTTGTTGGCGGCCCGGGCCAGGACACGCTTGTCGGCGGCTCGGGACCGAACGTCCTCGTGGCCGGTAGCGGACATACCACGCTCGTGAAGGGCGCGAATTCACGCCTTCGCGTTGGGCGCCACACCACCGTATCCACGCCGGCCGTTGGCACTCCCACGGGCGGCGGGAATTCCGGCGGAAAAGACAAGGGCTCGGGCTCCACCGGTTCGACCGGAACCAACGGGTCCACGGGCTCTACCGGGTCCACCGGTTCAATCGGAACAGGCAGCGGCAACACGGGCGGAACCGGCTCGACCGGCGCTACGGGCACGGGTTCCACAGGCGGAACCGGCTCGACCGGAAGCACGGGAGGTAATGGCGGAACGGGTTCGACCGGGAGCACCGGCTCGACCGGAAGTACCAGCTCAACTGGCGGAAAAGGCGGCACGGGTTCTACCGGCGGCACCGGGAGCACCGGCTCAACGGGCGGAGCCGCCCAGGGCGGGGCGGGCTCGCCTACCGGCACCGGCGTCTCCGTCGGGACCGTCAGCATCGCCACCGGCATCAACTCGGGCGGAAGCCTGAGCAGCAATGTGCCTGATTTCAAGGGTTCCACTACTCTCGCGCACATCGACGTCCTCGAGCCCAGCGGAATGGCCGGGCATGCGGTGCACGTGAACGGCCTCAACAGCAAGCTGAAGGTCGGCGACCCGCTCAGCAGCAAATACGAATGGAACTTTGGCGACACCGGCAGCCGATTCAACACGCTCACGGGGTTCACCGGCGCCCACGTTTATGACAAGGCGGGGACGTACACCGTCTCGCTCACCATCACCGATTCGGCGGGGAACGTCTCCGTCGCGCGGGGCCAGGTGACGATCACCGCCGACACGCGGCGGAAGGTCTACGTGGACACCGTCTCCGGGTCGGACTCCAACACCGGCGCGACGCCCGATCTGGCCGTGGCGACGACCAGCCGGGCCGCGGAGCTGATGGGCGACAACACCGAGTTGCTGTTCCACAACGGCCAGCAGTTCGACGTCGCCGACACCATCGCTTTGAACTACAAGAACGTCCTGATCGGCACCTACGGCAGCGGCTCCATGGCCCGCCTCGTGAAGGTCGTGGGCAACGGCGCGTCGATCTTCAACATTGGAGGCGGCTCCGACGGCGTGCTCGCCGAGGGGATCGAGTTCGACTCGATGTGGGACATCAAGAAGTACGGCGACCAGAAGGTCAACGTCCGCGCGTTCTTCGTGGCGGGCAAGAACTTCGCCGTCCGTAATTCGCGGTTCCTCAATCTCGACGACGGTATCAACACCGCCGGGTATCCCACGGGCGTGCTCGTGCAGGACAATTACTTCGGCCCGCAGATCCGCGGCTGCTGCATCTGGGGCGAAGGGTACGACCAGGTGTACATCGGGAACACCATGACCAACAGCACCCAGGAACACCTGATCCGCACCAGCGGCATCGGCGTCACCC
>JAQGHH010000587.1 GCA_028288945.1 Phycisphaerales bacterium | reverse complement strand
ACGGTCCGGCCGATCCGATTCAGCGTCTCACTGATCAGGGTCTGCTCGCGGAGTTGCTCTTCGGCCCGCACGCGCTCGGTGACGTCCTGGATCACTGCGACGAGGGCGGCCGGCGCGCCTTGGGCGTCACGTACCAGTGAGACGCTGTTGTGAACCCAGACCAGGCGACCGCCTTTGGCCAGGCACCGCTTCGTCATGTGGTAAACCGGGATCTCGCCGGCGACGAGCCTGCGGAGCAGCTCACGATTGTGCGGGAGGTCTGTAGGGTGCGTCAGAAACGCAAAGTCCTTCTCCTGCAGCTCCGCCTCGGTGTAGCCGGTAAGCGTGCAATACGTGGGGTTCGCCCGGAGGAAGCGTCCCTGCAAGGTGGTGAGGCACACGCCCACCGCGGCATGAGTAAAGACGGTGCGGAATCTCTCTTCGCTGGCGCGCAGGGCCTCCTCGGCCCGCCGCCCATCGGTCACGTCGCGGAAGTACCAGACCCGCCCGAAATGTGTCCCGTCCTGGCCACACAACGGGGCGCTGTGCCGGTCGAGCACGCGGCCGTTCTTTAGAACGACCTCGTCGTGACTGATCTGGTCGGGGTGGTCGTATAAATGTGCGACACCCGCGAGGAATGCGTCCGGGTCAGCCGCCCTTTCCTGCGCCGCCCGAAGGAGCGGAGCGTCGTCGCGGCCCTGTGCCAGTTCCGGGGCGATGCCCCACAGTTCGGCGAGTCGGCGGTTGCGCAAGAGTATTTCCCCGGATGGCGCGACGACCAGAATGCCGTCCGGCGACGCTTCGCTGTGTGCCTGCAGCAGTCCCTTATTCTCCCGTAACCGCTCCTCGGCGTTACGCTGCTGGGCGAGGCTGCGGGTGAGGGTCGCAACCGACCGCCGCAGCCGCATTTGGCTGACGGCCTGGCGGGCCAACGCGCGCAGGGCATCGGATTGCTCCGCGTCGAGTTCCCGGGCCACACGATCCATGACGCAAAGCGTTCCCAGGGCATAGCCTTCCTCGCCAATGAGGGGAACGCCCGCATAAAACCGGATGTGCGGCTCGCCGGTAACGAAGGGGTTGTCAGCGAACCGCGCGTCCTTTCGGGCATCCGACACGATAAACAGGTCGCCTGTCAAAATCGCATGCGCGCAGAAAGCAACATCACGGGGGGTCTGCGTAGGCGAAAACCCGACTTTAGATTTGAACCACTGACGGTCTGCGTCAATGAGGTTGATCAAGGAGATCGGCGTGCCGCAGATTTGCGACGCCAGGCGCGTTAGATCATCGAACTCCGCCTCCGCGGCCGTGTCGAGAATGCGGTACGCATGCAAGCTCTTTAGCCTGTCGGTTTCGTTTGCGGGTTTGGCTGGCTTGACCATATGCGGAAAGCTGCGTTGAGACTCTCGCGAAAAGAGGCGCGGCGATTCGCACCGGAGCCCTAGGTCGTGCCCGCCGACATACTTGTGTCGGTTCCGACCCATGCATATTGCCTATCGGCGTAGTGGGGTGCTCCGTTAACGTGTGTATCATTTATCGGGTCCGCAGGCGCACGAAGCCAGCTATTAAGCAGATTTGGGGCTGCCACGCGAGGCCGGACGATCAGTCTGATTTCACCGGCGGCTTATATGTCCGTACCACGATGATTGCGGGCAGTGCAGCCGGGTCGGACGCGGTGAGTTTCAGGATGTGTTTTGTGTTCGCAATCCCCTGCACAACGGTCGTTGCGTTCTCCCGCGACACATCCGCGTCCTTGGGTGTCTCGTAGGTATCCGCGAACATCGGCAACACCCGCCATTTGATCTCGTACCCGTTAGGCAACGGCGGATTAGACCCGCGGAACCACGCGGCGGGGTCGATCTTCACCCGGCCGGATTTGCTGGTGAACGGATTGTCGCTCGAGCCTGCGCCGTCCGGCCCGGTCTTCGACCCGGCGATCTCAAATTCCCACTTCTTCCCGTCGGGCGAAATGCTCGTCAGCTTGAGTGTCCAATCCTCCAGTTCCAGCGCCGCCGCGTGATCCACGCGGCTCAGGAACAATGGCGACCATGGCCCCGGCTGCGGCCGCGTGATGCGGTACGCTCCCTCGAAGCTGCCGGGCGCCTTTCCGTCGATCAGGACCGTCGCCTTCGCACCCGGCCGCGCGCCGGGCGCGGGGAGCACGTCAACGCGATTGCCTTCGAATTCGATTTCGAGAACGCCGGCGTTCCACTTCGCTTCTTTGCCGGGCGCGTAAATATGGACAAGATCATTCGGCTCGCCAACTGCCAGCTCAGGGCGGTGGACGAGATAGCGGCTGACGAGTTGAGCCATGAGGTAGTTGCCGTGCGCGTTGAGATGCACGCCGTCCTTTAGCAGGGCGGCGGGCTCAAGGTGGTTGTCTTTGAGATAATCGCTCCACGCGCTGCGGTTATCGCAGAGGCCGCAGCCGTACTTTTTGGCGATGTCGGGGAGGAGGTGGTGGTTCATCAGGTCGTCCCACCACATGCCCTTGTCCTGATTGGGGTCGATGGCCGCCGGCGGCCACTTGGTCAGGTGGTCGGTCTGCATCAGCACTTCGCACGCAGTGCGCGAGCGGGCACTCTTGATGATCTGCTCGTACTGCTGGTTGGCCCCGTAGACGTGGAAAATCAGCAGGTCGGGGTAGAAGGGATAGAGGTCATGTTCCGCGGGCCGGATGAGCAGTTGGGAGGCGAACCCGCCGATCGCGCGGTTCTCGATTTCCAGGTCCGCGTACGGGAACCGCCGCCGCAAATCGTCGGCGACCTGCTTGCTCCATTCCTGTTCGGTGATCGACTGTCCGTAGAACAGGATTCGCACATGATTGCGATGCTCGGGCGTGCTGGTCGCCAGCAACGCCATCGTCCGCCGCACGCCAGACCCCAGGGTCGCCGCGTCTTTGGCCGGCCCCGGAACAGGGAACGCGCCCGTCCGACCGTGCGTCGATTCAGGCGCCGGCGCAGGCAACGGCTCCCGAGCCGGCGCTTGCTGCGCGCGCAACCCGCCGCTGGAAAACAAAACCATTCCGCAAGCGGCCCAGAATCTCACGTGCTTTCGAAACATGGAATCCTTTCATGGGGAAGCCGGGAGGCAGAAGCCAGGAGCCAGTATAAAGACGAAAGGCGGAACCGACGTCGACCGGTTCCGCCTTCGCCGTTCAGATTATTATAAACCGCCTGCGACCAGTTCTGGCTTCTGGCTCCTCTCCTCCTCCGCCTACTTCCCTGCCGTATTCAACTCGTCAATCCGCTTCTGCAATCCCTCTTTCGTGAACCCCTTGTCCGGTTGTTTCGGGTCAAGGTTGGCGATGAGATCATCGGGCGTAAGCGGCTTCAATTGCACGCCGTCCTTGGGCACGTCCACGTGCGCGATCCAGACGATGGAGTTAAGGATCGTCTTGCGGAAGTTGTCGCTGCCCCAGTTGAAGTGGTAATGGGCGCCGGTGCAGCCGAAGCCGCGGCCGTCGTGTGGGCGCTCGGCGACCCATACCGTCGTCTCGGCGATGTTCTTTCCGACGCCGGCGCGGACATGGGGGTTGCCGCCGTGCGCGTCGTCTTTGCCCTGGCGGGTGCTGTCGGGGGGCACCGCGCTGAGGATCGGCGTGACGCCCTGCATGTCGTCACGGAATCGCATGTGATAGTACCATTCGTCGTGGG
>JAQGHH010000564.1 GCA_028288945.1 Phycisphaerales bacterium | reverse complement strand
GGCGGAAAGCCGATGATCGTCTTCGGCGCGGGCGACGGGTACTGCTATGGATTCGATCCGAACATCGACCCTTTGAGTGCATCGGCCTCGATTACGGGGAATCCCGCTCCGGGCGCGCCGCCGCCGGTTCCGACGCTCAAGGAATTGTGGCGCTTCGATTGCAATCCGCCGGGCCGGCGGACGAAGGACGGCAAACCGGTCAAGTACGGGGCGAACGATGGTCCGTGCGATGTCATCGCGACTCCCGTCATTGTGAGTGGGCGCGTTTACGTCGCCATTGGGCAGGAGCCGGAACAAGGGGAGGGCGCCGGCGCGATGAATTGCATCGACCCGACCAAGACAGGCGACATTTCCGAAAGCGGCCGCGTTTGGACCAACGAGAAGATCGGCCGCTCGGTTTCCACGGCGTCCGTCACGGATGGCCTGGTTTATGTGGCCGAGCTGACGGGACTGATTCATTGCCTCGACGCGGCAACGGGCCAGGAGGTTTGGAACCACGACACAGAAGGGCACATTTGGAGCTCAACGCTGGTGGCGGACGGAAAAGTGTACATTGGAAATGAGAACGGGCTATTGAAGATTCTTGCTTCGGGTCGGGAGAAGAAAGTGCTGGGAACGATCGACTTCAAGGACGCGATTTATTCAACGCCTGTCGTGGCCAACGGCGTCATGTACGTCGGGACGGCGGCGAATCTGTATGCGGTCGCAAGCCGTCCGTAGGAATCCAGTCCAAACAGCCGGTGGATGATGAAAGCCATCGCAAACTGCCATGGAAACTGTGTTTATGAGAAATGTCGCACTGTGACATTGGCTTTTTTGAGCATAACTCGTGTGGAACAAGATGGTTAATAGCTGAATTTAGCAATAATCAGATATGAAATCGATGAAAGTGCGACAAATTGCGACATTTCGGGGCATCTGGAAAAGGACATTTTGCGGGCGCAACGCTCACCTTAAGCCTGCTAAAACGGACGCTGCAAAGGCGGAAAAATCGGCGCGGAATTCGTTCCTGGTCATGCTGTTTTGCGGCCTTTGCCTGTGTGCTGACGCCGCGCCCGCGCCGCCTTTGTATTCGAATGATTTTGAGAATGCCTCCGTCGGCAAAGTGCCGGATGACTTGATGGTCCTTAACGGCACGTTCGCCGTCGCGCAGGAAGCCGGGAACAAATTCCTCGAGCTCGCGCCCGATCCGGTGGACGGCGATGGCCTGCTGTTCGGTCCGGCGGACGTGACGGCTTGCGAGGTCGCCGCACGAATCCGATCTTCCGCGTCCGGCCGGCGGTTCCCGGAATTCGGAATCGGCTCCAATGACGCCGGGGGGTACAAGCTGATTGTCGTCCCGGCACAAGGCATCATCGAACTGCACAGGGCGGACGAGACGAAAGCGTCGGCGACGTTCGCATGGAAATCGGGTGCCTGGACGCACCTTCGCTTGCGCGTATCCAAAGACGAATCGGGAAAGTGGAAAGTGCAGGGGAAGGTCTGGACGGAAGGCTCGCCGGAGCCGGGTGAGTGGGCCGTGAATTTCGACGACACCGAAGCCCCGCCCGCCGGCCGGGCGTCGGCGTGGGGCACGCCGTATGCGGGCAAGCCGATTCGGTTTGACGACCTGAGCGTCCGTCGGTTCTAAGCCCGACGCCTGGAGTGGAATGCCCGGTCACATCTGACTTGTCACAAATTTCGACAATCCTTGGACCGCTACTCCCATTGCCCTACCGTTATAGGGCTCCATTCGTAGAGAAACCCCGGAAAGAAGTGTCGGCATGAAAATCCCGTTGAAGACGTTGTGGTCGGAATTCAAGTCGTTTGCGTTCAAAGGGAACATGATCGACCTGGCGGTCGCGGTGGTCATCGGCGGCGCGTTCGGGACGGTCATCAAGGCGATGGTGGACGACGTGATCATGCCGGCCGCCAGCTACGCCGTGTCGGCGGCCAGCTCGGCCGCAAGAGCCGCCGGCGAAGTCGCACACGAGGCCGAGAGCAAAGTCGGGGTGGCGCCCGCGCCGTCGACGCAGCCCGCGACGACGCAGTCGAGCGGCACGCAGCCGAGCGGCACGCAGCCCGCGGCCACGACACCTGCGGCCCCCGTGGTTGCCCCGCCCTCTCCCCCGCCACCGGCCGCAAAGCCGCCGGAGCAGGCGGTCGAATTCACCTGGATGCTCGGCCGCATCAGGATCGGCGATTTCATCGGCGCGCTGCTCAACTTCGTCATCATCGCGTTCGCGGTCTTCATCGTGATCGTCAAGATCCTGGGCTCCGTGATGAAGAAAGTCGGCGGCACGCCCAAGCCCTCCGAGCCGACGACCAAGGAATGCCCCGAGTGCCTGTCGCTCATCCCCTTTAAGGCCAAACGCTGTGCCTTCTGCACGGCAATCCAGCCGCCTGTCCCCTCGCCCGCCACACCGTCGGGCGAAGCGACGGCCGGTTAATGCGAACGCGTCTTCACGTTTTTGCCGGCAATGCAGGGCTTCTGCGGCTTGTGGTGTGATTGTCCGTCTTCGACTTGCCGCGTGCCATTGCCCGCGCCTTCAGCCTGCGCTGCAACAGCACCACGACCGCCGCTTCTTCGGCAGGCAGCTTTCCGAGTTGTTTTCCGAGCGTCTCGGCATCGTGGGCGAGCGTTCGCATGAGCTCGCCGTCGAGGTATGCCTCAAGGATTGCGGGGTGAATGTAGCACTTGCGACAGACGGCCCTCGTATTTCCCAAGCGCCTGGCGACCTGCTCGATGGCCTGCACGACGTTTCGCTTCGCCTGAGTTTGCGAATCGAACTGCTCGAATCCCCCGAGCCCCGTCGCGGCCAGGACCGTGCCGGCCCAGGTGCGGAAGTCTTTGGCGGTGTAGTCCTCTCCGGTGATCTCGCGGAGGTAATCGTTCACGTCCGTACTGCGGACGTCGTGAATGTTGCCCTCTTCGTCCACGTAGCCGAATAGTTCCTCGCCCGGCAGTTCCTGGCATTTGCGGACGATCCTGGCGATCCGCGGGTCCGTGAAATCCACCTCCCGCTTGACGCCGCTCTTGCCCCGGAAATGAAAGGAGACTGTCGAGCCGTGCACGTCCGCGTGGCGGTTGTGAAGCGTGGTGAGGCCGTAGTGGCGGTTCTTCTCGGCGTATTCCTCGTTGCCCACGCGGATGAGCGTGGTCTCCAGCAGCCGGACCACGGCGGCTAACACCTTCTCCCGAAGCAGCCCCGGCTTGCGGAGGTCCCGCGCCACCCGCCGACGGATCCTGGGCAACACCCTCACGAACTGCATCATCCGCGCATACTTGGTCTCATCGCGCACCGCGCGGAACTTGTCGTGATAGCGGTACTGCTTGCGCCCGCGCTCGTCGCGCCCCACGGCCTGAATGTGCCCGCGCGGCGACGAGCAGATCCAGACGTGTTCCCACGCCGGGGGAATGACCAGCGCCTTGATGCGGCCGAGTGTCGCCCGGTCGCGGACCGGCTTGCCCTGGGCGTCGAGATAGGCGAACCCTTCGCCGCGGCGTTTGCGGGAGATGCCGGGGGAAACATCGGAAATGTAGATGAGGCCCGCCGACTCCGCGGCTCGGGCGGGGTCGGCGGGCGGCGCTGCGGGGAGAGCCACGTTCATTGCATTTGATTATTCGCAACCGCCGCCCTTTGCGTAAGGCCCGTAATCGCCGAGCGGGTCAGCGGCGTCTCGCTCTCCTTGCCGCGGGCGCTCCGGCGGCCGATGCCCCCGGGCGCTGGGAGCCAACGATTGACCAGCGCGCTGACGTCGGAAGTGAAGCCGGGAAATAGGTCATGGATGGTGACGGCAAGCTTCGCGGGAAAAGAAAGAATGACTTCGGCCTCGCCATTCCTGCAGGCATTCACAATCCGTCGGGCCGCGCGGCCGCTGCTCATCGACGCGCCCGGCAGAGAATCGCTCACCGCGAACCAGGCGTATTCCTTCTCGTGCCGACCCTTAAACGTCGCATTCCGCGGGCTGCCGGTTCGCATGAGGCCCGGGCAGACCGTCGTGACGTAGATGTTGTCCTTCAAGAGCTCCGAGCGGAGCCCTTCCGAGAGGCCGGTCAGGGCGAATTTGCTGGCGCTATAGGGGAGTAGGTGCGGGACCGCGATCTTTCCGCCGATCGAGGAAATGTTCACAACGCGTCCGCCCCCGGCGTGTTTCATGTGCGGCACCGCCTCCGTCGTCGTGTAGAGCGGCGCCCAGAAATGGAGCTTCATCGCCTCCTCGAAATCGGAAAGATTCATCGTCTCGACCGGCCCGACGGCAATGGTCCCCGCGTTGTTGACCAGCACATCCAGCGACCCAAAATGCCGCGCGACGCCCGCCACCAGCTCCGCGACCTGCTCAAGAATCGTCACATCACATTGGACCGCCAGCACGTCGGCCCCACGTCCGCGAAGATCATCCTCCGCCCGGCGAAGCTTGTTCTCATCCCGCGCGCAAATTGCCACCCGCGCCCCGCGGCGGGCGAATTCGCGCGCCAGCTCAAGCCCCAATCCGCGCGAGCCACCCGTGATCAGCGCCGTCTTGGCGTCGAGCGCAATCCGCCGGCTCCATCGCACCGCCGTCCGCAATGCCATGTAGGCCGCAGACCCCAATCCCGCCGAGACGACAGCGGCCTTCCACGCGGCTCGTTCACGATTCGTCATGACGACTCCCTTCGCCCCCCGGAACAAGCAACCTTCGCGCCACCAAACCGCCTCATCGGTTGAGTTGCTTTCGCAAAACCCGGACCCCATTACAGCGCAAAGCTTGAAAATGCCGATTTGATGGGGAAGATTATCGGAGTTGACGCATGCTAAGACTTGTGCGGGACGAACCGGTGGCCCTCGAAGAGCGGCCGGAAGACGAGGCCGATTACCTCGATGAGATGGAAGTGGAAGAATTGCAAGAAGATGTAGCCGATCGACATGCCGCGCAAGACCCGGCTGACCCCGCACGCCAGGACCCCACGGCCGAGCTGCCGGACGGCGCTGTGGAAGACGATTCGGACAGCGCCAGCCCCGAAAACGGCGACCTGGCCGCCACCAGCCTTGGCATTCTCGAAGCGCTGCTCCTGAGCACGCATCATCCCCTAACCGCCGGCCGTTTGGCCGAGTTGCTGGATCTGGCCAGCACCAAGCCTGTCCGTCGGGGGATCAAAGATCTGAATAAGCAATATGAGACGGCCGGTCGCACGTTCCGCATCGAGCAAGTCGCCGGCGGATTCCAGATCCTCACCCTCCCCGAGTTCGGGGAGCACCTGAAAAAGCTCCATCAAAAGGAAGCCGACGCCAGGCTGACAAAGGCCGCGCTGGAAACGCTCGCGATCATCGCCTACAAGCAGCCGATCCTCCGCGCCGACGTCGAAGCCATCCGCGGCGTAGCCTGCGGCGAAACCATTCGCAGTCTGATGGAAAAACGGCTGGTCAAAATCGCCGGCCGAGCCGAAGAGCCAGGCCGCCCCATCCTCTACGGCACCACGAAGCGTTTCCTGGAGTTGTTCGGCCTGAACACCCTTCGTGACCTGCCGCAACCCGATGCGCTGAAGCCTTTGGAACAACTGCAAGGCTGAGCGCAACTAGCAGAATGTGATTGCACGCGCTACACCGGCGATTTACGCCCGTACGTTCACCCGCCATCTGTTCACCATTTCAGGTATCGGCTTCCACGCTCGCCCCCGGCGACCCGCGCGTGGGCACTTGCGTCTGCGCTGCGGTGCTTTGCGCCACCGCCGGCTTTGCGTTCGCAATCTTGGGAGCCGCGGGCAAGTGCTGCGTGAGAGCACTGGTATCTATCCGGCATTGGGATGGCGGAACCTAAATGGCAATTGAACAGCCGCCACTTGTGCTCCTGCCTTGAATTCCGCATTTCCCGGCGATACCGTTCCCCGCCCGACGCGCCGGAGTCTGCGCGATCAGTTTCTCCAAGGAGTCATGATGGTCCCGCTCGCCCAGCGTATGCAGCTTGTGTCTGAATCGATCACCCTGGCCGTCAGCGCCAAAGCCAACGCCATGAAGAAAGCGGGGATCGACGTCGTCGGATTCGGAGCGGGGGAGCCGGACTTCGACACGCCGACATTCATCAAGGATGCGGCCAAGGCGGCACTCGACAAGGGCCAGACCAAGTACACGCCGACCCCCTGCTTCCCCGAACTGCGCGCCGCAATCGCCGAGAAATTCAACAAGGAAAACGGCCTCCCTTACAAGCCCGACCAGATCACCACGGGAGCCGGCGGCAAGCATTGCCTCTACATGGCGTTCATGGCCGTGCTCGATCCGGGTGACGAGGTCATCATCCCGTCCCCTTACTGGGTGAGCTATCCGGAGCAGGTAAAGCTGGCGGGCGGAAGCGTGAAGATCGTTCGCGGCGAAGAGGCCAACGGTTTTAAGATCACGCCGGCCCAACTCGAGCGCGCGATCGGGCCGCGCACGAAAGTCTTTGTCATCAATTCGCCAAGCAACCCCGCGGGCCACGCGTATACGCCCGAAGAGCTGAAGGCACTGGCGGACGTGCTCGCCAAACATCCGCAGATCGTCGTCTTCAGCGACGAAATCTACGAGAAGCTTCTCTACGGCGGACTGAAGTTCGTCAGCTTCGCCACGCTGCACCCGTCGCTGTTGGACCGCACGCTCACGTTCAATTGCCACTCCAAGAGTTTCGCCATGACCGGCTGGCGCGTCGGCTATATCGGCGGGCCCAAGCCCGTGATTGACGCGATCAATAAGCTCCAGTCGCAGATGTCCAGCCACATTACCAGCTTCACGCAGGTGCCCGCCGCGACTGCGCTGACCGACCCGCGCGGAGCCCAGAGCGTCGAGCACATGCGCCAGGAATTCGAGCAGCGCGGCCGGCACATGTGGGAGCGTTTGAGCGCGTTGCCGAAGGTGACATGCGTAAGGCCGCAGGGTGCGTTTTACTGTTTCCCCAATGTCAGTGCGTACTTCGGCAAGACGGTCGGGGGCGTGACGATCACGGACGCGGTGAGCTTTGCCGCGGCGTTGTTGGAGCAGGCGCACGTGGCAGTCGTACCGGGCAACGACAGCGGCTTCGAGACTCACGTCCGCCTGAGCTTCGCGACGAGCATGCAGCAAATCGACAAAGGCCTGGATCGGATCGGGGAATTTCTAAAGAAGCTCGGCTGAGCAACGGGCGCCGGCACGGACACTACGCCTTCACGCCCGCCGATCCCGAAACGACCACGCGGTTGCGCCCCGCGGCCTTGGCGCGATACAGCGCCGCATCCGCGGCGGCGATGAGCTGCTCCGTGCCCGCCGGCCGGTCGCCATGGATCGAGCCGATCCCCACTGAGATGGTCATCCCTTCGTTGCGCCGAAGCAGGATACACGACCCCTGGCGGACTTCTTCGCGGATACGATGCGCCACCCGCGCCGCCTCGTCGCCCGCGGCGCGTGGCAGCAGCAGTACGAACTCGTCCCCGCCATAACGGGCCGCCACATCCATTTTGCGCATGTTCGCGGAAATCACTTTTCCGGCCATCACAAGCAACTGGTCACCCACTTGGTGGCCGTAGCCGTCGTTGAGCTGCTTATAGCCGTCCAGGTCGATCATCACGCACGCCATGTCCGTGTCGTAGCGTTGCGCCTCGGAGAAAAGCTGCTCAAGGACTTTCCCGAAATGCCGCCGATTGTAGAGCCCGGTGAGCGGGTCCGTCGCGGCCACTTCTTCTATCTTCTTGAGCGATTGCTCGAGCTGAAGGTTCTTCTCGCGCACTTCGCTGAGCGCCCGCTCGACCTCCAGGCGGAGCTGCTCATTTTCACGCCGCATCTTCGCGACGGTCAGGTTCTTTTCCACCACCAGCGGGATGGTGAAGAGGTAGTCGCCGAATTTCACGACGTAGTCCGTCGCCCCGCTGCGGATGGCCTCCGTGGCGATCCGGCCGACGTTTTCGCCCGTCACCATGATCACCGGCGTGTTGCAAATCGCCTTGATCTCTCCCAGCAACTGGATGCCGTTCGCGTCGGGCAGGTTGTAGTCCGATAAGATGAGGTCGAAAGAAGCGAGGTCCTGCTCGAGCGCCGCCCGCCGGCTGTCGACTGCGACGACCGTGCCGGCGCCGAAACGCTCTTCGATCGTCTCCTGAATCAGCTCGCGCTGGTCCTGGTCGTCTTCGATGATGAGGAGCTTAAGCTGTTCCACTTCCCACCGGTCTCTCTTTTTTTCCACACGCGCCCCACGCATCGGCGCCTGGCTACTCACGATTTACGATTCACCATTTCACTTCGCAAATCCGAATCGCCGGGACCGATACGCGTCTGCAAGCTCACCTGATTACCCCAGGGCGCGGGCTCCGATTCCCTTTCCCATTCCGCCATTTCGCCACGGCGTTCTAGTCCGCGCCCTTGGGCCTGCGGTGCACTGTCAGCCAATAATCGGCGCTTTGCTCGACGGTCCGCAGGTACTGCGCCGCCGCGGCGGATTTCACCGTGTAACTGTTCGCCCCGGCGTTTGCCGCCGCACGGATCTGCGCGTCGTCGCTGAGCCCCGACATCATCACCACCGGCACATCGCGGAACGCCGGGTCGGACCGGATCGCGCGGAGCGTCGCCTGCCCGTCCATGCCCGGCATTTCAATGTCCATGAAGATGAGCCCCGGCCGCGGCGCGCCCGGCTTCCGCAGGAAATCCAGCGCCTCCTGCCCGTTGCCCACTTCGTATATCAGCGTGCGCGCGACGCGCCGCTCGATCGCATCGCGCATTAACATGCGGCAGTCAGGGTCGTCGTCCACCAACAAAACCACCACCGGCTCGGCCTCGTCGCCAAGATCTTCCGGTGATTCATGTTTCACGCGCTGCTCGGTCATAGTGAACCTAGTTTGGCCAGTGGTCAGTTGCTAACCACGTTCGACGCGCGTAGCGCTGACAACTGACAACTGACAACTGACAACTGACAACTTTCAACCAGCGACCACCAATTCGTTCGCCGTCTTCTTCGCCACAAATTTCCCATTCACGGTGAACCGGAACGTGCTGCCGCGGCCGACTTCGCTTTCGACCCAGATCGTTCCGTTGTAGGTTTCGACGATGCTCTTCACGCTCGCCAGCCCCACGCCTTTACCGGGGATTCCGCTCACCGCCGCCTTGCGGCCGCGCCGGAAGACGTAGAACACCTTGTCGCGTTCGTCTTCCTCGATCCCGACTCCGGTGTCCTCGACGTAGAACTCGGCCTCGTCGTTGTGGGCCAGGCAGCCGACGTGGATCTCCTTCCGGGCCGACGCCTCCCCCGGCCGCCGGCTCCCGTCGCCCATGTATTTGATCGCGTTGTCGATGAGGTTCTGGAAAACCTGCCGCAAGCGGGAGCGCTCGCAATGGAGCACCGGCAGCGTCGAATCGACGACAAACCGGATGCCGTTGGCGCCAAGGTCTCCCTCGAACATTCCCGCGATTTCCCGCACGAGCTCGCCGATCTCCACGTCTTCCGTGCGCTGACGCCGGGTCTTGATCCGCGACAGTTCGAGCAATTCCGAAATCAGGCCCGTCTCCACCTCGACGTTCTTCTGGATCCTTTCCAACCGGTGGATGATCTCGTCGTCGAACGCCCCCCGGTTCTTCAACAGCAGCATCGACGCCATCCCCGAGATGTTGCGCAGCGGGGCGTTGAGGTCATGGGAGACCGCGCGGAGGAAATCCTCCTTCTCGGCGATCTCGCTGCTGAGTCGCTTATTTGCGGCCTCAAGCTGCGACGTGCGCTGCTGTACGTTTTGCTCGAGGTCGCGGTTGGCCTCGGCGAGTTGGCGGTTGGCTTCTTCCAACTCCTTCTGCTGTGTTCGCACCCGCCGGACCATCCCGTTGAGCGACCGCGCAAGCGTGCCGATCGCGTCGGGCCGATGAATCGCCACTTCCGTCTCGAGGTCACCGGCCGCGATTTTGTCCGCGGCGGCCACGAGTTCGCGGATGGGGCTGAAGATCCGGTGAACCAGCATGTAAACCAGCGGCACGCTCGCCAGCATCACCAACAAGTTGAAGGCCCCGACCGAGACTCTACCGCGGTGCAACGCCCCGTCCGTGTCGGTCTGTGACAGGCAGACGGTGACGTAGCCCGCCACGCGCGACCCGCCACCGCCCGCGCCGCCATCTGGAGGGCCTGGCACAAATGTGATTACCGGCGCGGAGATCCGCACGTACCTGCCCAGTGCTGGCAAAGAGCCGTGGAAAGGCTGCATCAAATCTTGCGTATGTTTCTTGGGGTCCGGCAAAAAGGTGGGATCTAGATCGGGGTCCTGGCTGGCGACCGTCAGCAGCGCGCCCGAAGCGTCGTAAAAGGCCACGACGCTCACGTCGCGGTGCTTCAGTAGGTCGCCCGCGACGCGCGACAGTTCATGTACATCCTTGCGTTCGAGCGGCGTCTGGCTGGCGAGCCCCAGCGCGCGGGCCATTTCGGCCGCGTGTTCGGCGGCAACGCGGTCGAACACCGCCCGGCCCTGCCGGGACAACAGCCAGAAGCTTCCCCCCAACGTCGCCATGAGCACGACGAGAAAGCAGAAGATGAGCTTCCCCTGCAATCCGGCGCGGGCCAACGCCCTTCGGAACCACGGCGCGCGACTCTCCCAGGAGCGGATCGCCGCGGCATGGTCGAATTGTGTCGAGTTCTCCGTTTCCATGCGCAGAGTCGCCCCGTCAGGGGGTCGTCTGCTTCATCGTCCCGGGGTCGCAGGGGGTTAATTTGAAACCGGAATCTGAACTGCGCAGGCCGTAGTGCCCGAGCTGAGTCCGATAATGCGCTGCCGAATTAGACAAGGCATGTGGCCCGCCACCTGTCGTATACTTCCTACGCACAAGGATTGGAGCACCCATGGCCACCGAGCACGTGAAGACGACCGCGGCAACGCCGCAACTGAACGACGCAACCCTGCTGCTCGCGCTGGCAGGTTGGATGGACGGCGGGCTCGTTTCCACCGGCACCGTTCGCAGCATTATGGAAGGCCGCCCCGTCCGCGAGGTCGCCCGCATCGACCCCGACCCGTTCTACATCTACAACTTCCCCGGCTCGATGGAGATCGCCGCCCTCTTCCGGCCCAACGTCAAGTACGAACAGGGGATCATCACCGAATTGCAAATGCCGGAAAACGTCTTCCACTGCGACCGCGCCGCCAACCTCGTCTTCTTCCTCGGACAGGAGCCCAACCTCCGTTGGCAGGCGTTCGCCGACGCCATCTTTTCCATGGCCCACGATCTGGGCGTAAAGCGCATCGTGTTCATGGGCAGCTTCGGCGGCACCGTGCCGCACACGCGTGAGCCGCGGATGTTTGGTTCGGTCTCACAGGATTCGCTGCGCCCCCTGCTGCACGAGAACGGCGTGCGGCTCAGCGACTACGAAGGCCCGTCGGGCCTTTCATCATTATTGCTCGCACAGGCGAAGCAGCACGGCATCGAAATGATGAGCATTGTCGCCGAGATTCCCGGCTACCTTCAGGGCCTGAATCCTTTGAGCATCGAAGCGGTGACCCGCCGGATATCGGCGCTGCTCAACGTGTCGGTCGACCTCAACCCCTTGCGATCGGCTAGCAACGAGTGGGAGGCGGAAGTGACCGAAGCCGTCGCCGCGGACGAAAAACTTGCCGCAACGGTGCGCAAGCTGGAAGATCAGTACGATAACGAGCTGATCGGCGTAACCACGCCGGAAGATGACGAGCCGGGGGAGGAGCAGGAAGAGGAAGAGTGACAACTCCCTCTCC
>JAQGHH010000560.1 GCA_028288945.1 Phycisphaerales bacterium | reverse complement strand
AGTGGGAACAAGTCGCGCTCGTCCACGGCGAAGTCTTCGCCGAAATCCGCCCCGCCACGACGATCGTCGAAGTCACAAAGCTGATCGACGCCGATGCGCAAATTGAGATTGAGGCGGATGCGGTGGTTGCGTAATTGGTCAATTGTCAGTGGTCAGTTGTCCGTGGTCAGTTGCAAGAAGCCGACGCAACTGACCACTGACGAATTAAAACATCTTCAACTGATCCCGCTCGAAGCTAAATTTGCTTTGCGGTTGGTCGATAGGGACCTTGTATCTGCCGCTCCAGCACGCGGTGCAGTAGGAACTTGCGGGAAGCTTCATGCACGCGAGCATGCGGTCGAGTTCGAGGTAGGCGAGCGAGTCGACTTCCAGGAAGTCGCGGATCTGGTCGACCGTTCGGTTGTGGGCGATGAGCTCTTCGCTGGTGGGGAAATCGATCCCGTAAAAACAGGGGTTGCGGATCGGGGGGCAGGAGACGCGCAGGTGAATTTCCTTCGCGCCGGCCCGGCGGATGGCGCGCATCTTCGATCGCGTCGTGGTGCCGCGGACGACTGAATCCTCCACGATCACGATCCGCTGCCCTTCCACGACGTCGGGAATGATGTTGAGTTTCATCGCGACCGCGCGGTCACGCGCCGCCTGCCCGGGCAGGATGAACGTGCGGCCGACGAAACGGTTGGGGACGATCCCCTCCTCGAACGGAATTGCCGACTCCTTGGCGTAACCCAGAGCCGCCGACCGGCCCGAGTCGGGCATCGGCATGATGAAGTCGGCCGGCACGCCCGACTGCCGGGCCAGCTCGCGGCCCATCGCCTCGCGGACCAGGTGCACATTCTGCCCGAACACCCGGCTGGCCGGGTTGGCGAAATAGACGTGCTCGAATACGCAGTGCGCCTGCTCGGGCGCGGGCTTGTCGAACCGGCGGCTGGAGATGCCGTGGTCGTCGATCCGCACGATTTCGCCCGGCTCAATTTCGCGAACGTACTGGGCGTCGATCGAATCGAACGCGCACGTCTCGCTCGCCACGCACCATTGCCCCTGGGCCGTTTTTCCGAGCACCAGCGGCCGGATGCCCCAGGGGTCGCGGACCGCTTCCATCCGATTCGGGAACAGGAACAGCAGGCTAAACGCCCCCTGCAAGTGCTTCAAAACGTGCGGCAGCGGGTCGTGCTTCTCAACGTGCGTCGGCTTGGCCAGCAGATGAACGATGATCTCGGTGTCGGTCGTGCTCTGGAAGATGTGCCCGTGCTCTTCGTACTGCTTGCGGAGGAGCTGCGCGTTGATGAGATTGCCGTTATGGGCGACGGCCACGGGGCCCATCAGGTATTGGCGGAGGAGCGGCTGGGCGTTGCAAAGCTTGCTCGACCCAGTAGTGGAATATCGGACGTGCCCGATGCCCGCGTGGCCGGCCAATTCCTCCCGCAGCATGCGCGGGTTAAAGACCTGGCTCACCAGCCCCATGCCGGCGTGGCCGTTGAGGGTGGTGCCGTCGGAGACGACGATGCCCGCGGACTCCTGCCCACGGTGCTGCTGGGCGAAAAGGCCCTGGTAGCAAAGCTGGCTGGCCTCCTTGGTGCCCCAGACGCCGAAGAGACCACACTTTTCTTTTTTCTCGTATTCGTCGAGTAGCACCGTCTCCAACTCGGCGGGCACGGGGCCATGGCCGCCTGGCTGGGCGGCAGTATTCCTGTGCTCGTCAAACAAAGGGAGGCGGACGGCCAAGATAGTCTCCTTTGGCTCGTAGTCGGAACAAATAATTCTACGCTCGTCGCGGCGGCACATTCCAGGAATGCTGCGGCCCGGGCAAACCCGCACCGCATCAAGGCCGGAGCTTAATGGCCGCCCGCCGCCCGGTCAAATTCAGCCGGGCGAATGTGACAAGGGGCGTGGAACGTGGAGCGTGGAACGTGACGCAGAGTCGTCGCATGATCCTTCACGTTCCACGCTCCACGTTCCACGCCCCATCTCCTTTCGGCCGTTAATGCGATACCATAGGCAATCACTCACCCGTACCGGCGACACCAGCCGGCTGGAGGCGCATGAAGGGAAAGCCGAAAAAAGGACCGCGGGAGAAGGACCTCACCAGCCGCTATTTATCCGGCGGGTTGGACGAAGACCGCGTCGATCAGCAGCAGCGGTTCAGCTCGCGCAACAAGAATGCCGAGCAGGACAAGATCGTCCGCACCGCCCTGATGCGCGCCGAGGAAGAATCCGGCGTGGACGTCGAGACGCTTCCTCTGGGCGAGGTTGTGCAGGTCTACAGCCTTTACAGCGAAGTCCACCATGAAGGGGCGACGTATCTCGCCGTCGTCCGCAAAACCCTGTCGAAACTCAGCGACACGTCGCTCGTGGTCGGCGACCGCGTTCGGTTCCGCGTCGTCGAATCGGAGAAGGACGCCCTCGAGCGCTCAGTCACCAAGCTCGCGCAGGCGGCGTCGCTGCGCACGGGGGACGCGCCCGAAGCCGTGATCGAACAGATTCTCCCCCGGCAGACCGTTCTCACCCGGGCCGACAGTTTTAAGGCCCTCGAGCAGCACCCGATCGTCGCCAACGCCCGGCAGATGCTGATCGTCGCGAGCCTGAAGATGCCCAACGTGAAATGGGGCCTGATCGACCGAATGCTGATCGCCGCCCAGTCCGGCGGGATTACCCCGATCCTTTGTGTGAACAAGGTGGACCTCATTCCCGAATTGATTCCGAATTCGGGCATCGCGGAGCCCGTCGCGCCAAGGACCGGTTCGGCAAAGCACCAATCCCGCGAGGCCAGGAAATCCGCCGAGGCGGCGAAGATTAGCTCCGCGATCGCGAAGGACGCGCTGGAAGCCAAGGCCGCCCTCGACCATTATCAGGCCTTGGGCGTGCGCCTGCTGCGCACGAGCGCCCTGGCCGGTATTGGCCTCGATGAATTGCGGGAAATTCTTCGCGACCAGGAAACCGTGCTGGCCGGCCACAGCGGGGTGGGCAAGAGCAGCCTCATTAACGCCATTCAGCCGCAATTGCATCTCCGCACCGGCGACATCAGCCGTTTCAATGACAAAGGCCGCCATACCACCACTTCCGCCCGCCACTATCCCCTGGACTTCGGCGGCGCGGTCATCGACACCCCGGGCGTGAAGCTCTTCGGACTCTGGGGAGTAACGGCCGAGAACCTCGTGGAATTCTTCCCAGACATCGCCGCCGGGACCGCTCCACCGTGGAGGCAGGAAAGTTATGAACGGATAAGGGAGTCGTTGGGACAGGGCTCAAGGGTTTAAGGGCTCAAGGGCTTAAGGCGCCCTATTGAGCGATTGAACCCTTGAACCCTTGAACCTTTTTGCAATCTCCCCCCCGCTTGTCCCTCCGCCCTATTACCCGTACCATTGCACTCTTCCACGCATACCGCTGCGTGCGTCCCGCTTGTCAACAGGAGTGTTGTATCGTGGCCAAAAGTGAGCCCATTGAAGTCGAAGCGACCGTAACGACCGCGCTGCCCAACGCGATGTTCAAGCTCCGTCTGGACAATTCCGAGCACGAAATCCTCGGCATCGTCTCCGGGAAAATGCGCAAGCATTTCATCCGCATCCTGCCCGGCGACCGTGTGAAAGTGCAGCTTTCCCCCTACGACCTGACCAAAGGCCGCATCGTCTTCCGCCAGAAGTGATCTGCCCCTCCCCCTTACGCCCGCACGGCTCCGAAATACTCGCGGGCGCCCCTTGTTCGTAACGCCAGCAGCAGCGCCAGTGGATACACGATCCCCAGTCCAACCACGATTCCCATCACCTGCGCCATCGCCTGGGCCTGCGGGCCGCCCCCGCCGGACGCGTTCGCCGACGAGTGGAATTCGTAAGTCATCCACACCACGGCGATCGTCCCCAATATGGCCAGCGGGATCTTCACCAGCGCATACATGACATGAAACCGCCGGGCGCCCGGCGATTGCCGCAACATGCAAATCCCCGCGAACATCAGGAACGCGGCAAGCCCCATACTCACCAGCGCGTCGATCGCGGCCAACCCACAAGCCTTCGAGCTCACGTTCAACGGCGGGCCGCTGTTCATGGGGTTGATCTGCGTCCCACCCTGCGGATCGATCGTCACGAACCCGTCGCTGAACCAGACCAGGACCTGGCCCTCATTGGCCGTCACCGCGCGGATGGGCGACCACGCATTCGAGGGCGACACGAGCTGCTGATTCGGGTCTTGCAGCGCCGCGGTAAGGCTCGTCATTTGTGCCGGCGTCAGCTTGTTCCCCGAGGTCTTCTGAACCCGCGCCACGATCACCTGAACCTGCGAAGGCGTGAGGGCGCCTGTCGTGGAATACGTCAGGTTGGTCTGCGCCGCCTGCTCTACGATTCCGTCCGCCGTCACCTCGGCGGTGCCGGAGCCGTTGGCGAAGGTCGTCTTCGAATCGTAAATCTTGAGCGTCCCCCACGTGGTGACAAAGTCGGTGTGGCCCGGATCATCGTCGCCGCCCCCGGCGTATTCGGAATCGCTGGTCACCGACGCCGTCACCCCCGTCGGCGTGAGCGCATCGCCCCCGGTCGGGAACGCGGCCTGCCCCTGGTCGGCTAAAAACGCGTCGAGCTGCCGAAGCCGCTGCGGCCCCATCGGCCGCTTCTCCGAAAGCACCTGCGTCACCACCGCCCGGCTGTCGGGTGCGAGCCCGTGAACGCCCGTGGTAAATCCCGTCGTCCCCGCATCGGCATTCGCCTGCTGGGTCGTCGGCACCGCCTGCATCGGCATCGCCCCGCCGCTGCTCATGACCATCCGCGGCTTATTCAACGTGCGCGATATCTGCGTAATTTTGTGATACATGAGCGACTGACACCCCGTCACCAAACTCGCCAGGATGCTGACCGATGCGACGATGATGCTCATCGTCCCCATGCCAGAAACAATCCCCGGCCGCCCCGCCGGATACCCCGCCCCCGTCGGCAACACCTGCATGGGCGGCGGCGCGAAATAAGGCGGCGCAGCCACCGTCGCCAAAGGCGGCAACACGGGTAACGGCGGTGGAGGCACGTTCGATTCCATACTGATCCCTTTCGGAGGCAGCAGTTGCGAGGATAGAGGATGGAGGACAGAGGATGGCAAGAATTGCTCGCACCATCCGCGCCATCCTCTATCGTCTATCCTCGCCCCTTCTGCCTCACCGTACCCCATCGAAATACAACTTCGCACTCCCCCGTGCAAGCAGAATCATCGCCACCACCGGATAGGCACACGCGGCGACGCAGACCACAATCGCCACGGCCGTTGCGACCGCGCCCGCCTGCCCGGCCAGCACGCTCATGGTGCCCGGGGGCGCGGTCGCGATCAGGCTCCAGACCAGCCAACCCGCCGCGCCGGCACTCAGCAGTGCTTCACCGATTTTTGCCATCGCCCAAGTCCGATGTTGCCGCGGCGTCACGATCACCTGCGCCAAAAGCCTTTTACAAATCACCAGCAACCAGACGGCCATCGCAATGCTCACCAGCGCCTCGGCGATCACCAATCCGCACGCCGTCCCGCTGACGCCCGGCAGATCATCCCCCTTCAAAATGACCTGTCCTGCCGGCGAAAGCAGCAGGGTCCCGCCCGCGAAGCTGATCATCACGCACCCGCCGGACGCCGGCATCACCCCATTGATTCCGACGATCGGCCCCGCCGCCTGCCCGCTGACCGCGATCAATTGCTGATCGGGCGCGGAAAGCAGTTCCGTGAGCTTCTCCACTTGAGTCGCATTAAGCCGATTGCCATAACTCTGCTGGATAAGACCGACGACGTCGCGCGTGTCCCGCTGGCGGAGGATCGGATGTCCGGTGGAATTAAGCTGCGGGCCGGCGGACGTGCGGACGACATCGGAGCGGTCCGCCGGATCAAACACGGCGCGGTCTCCGTAAAGATCGGCCCGCCCCCCCGCCGTCACAAAGAACACCGGCCG
>JAQGHH010000557.1 GCA_028288945.1 Phycisphaerales bacterium | reverse complement strand
GGATTTCGCGCTTCCCGGACTGCTTCTCGATCTGCGCCGCGCGAACGGCCTGCTCGAACTTGTTAAAAAACGTCCGCGGCCGCGGCTCGCGCAGCCGTTGCAATTGCATGGTGATCGTGCTCGCCCCTCGCCGCACGCGCAGCCCGCGCACGTCCTCCCACGCCGCCATGCCCGCCGACTTCCAATCGACGCCGTGGTGCGCATAAAACCGCCCGTCCTCGACTGCGACGATCGCATTGAGAAGGTGGGGGCTGACGTCTGAATCTTTGAGGCGAATCCGCCACTGCCCGTCCGCCGCGACAAGGGCGGCGAGGGGGACGCCGTCGCGGTCTTCAAGAAATGTGGCAGCCTGCGCAGGCTGGCCGATGTCTGCGGGATAGGGCCACCATGCGACGGCGCCGAGAAATGTGAGCCCAGCGAGCAGTGGAAACAGGAGCAAAACTCCAACGATCCAAGGCACGCGCCGCCGGGAGCGCATTAGTCCGCGCGCGGTTCTTACCGGCAAGAGGTCGGAAGTTATTTTCTTTGAAGACTTCATCGCGC
The DNA here is from genome assembly GCA_028288945.1 of Phycisphaerales bacterium. Classification (GTDB taxonomy): domain Bacteria; phylum Planctomycetota; class Phycisphaerae; order Tepidisphaerales; family Tepidisphaeraceae; genus RYN-428. The sequence continues at coordinate 2,095 of JAQGHH010000557.1, read as the reverse complement.
TCTGGTCCCCTCTCCCTCGTACGCGGGGGAGAGGGTTAGGGTGAGGGGCGGAACGTAAAGTTGCGACATTCGCGTAAGCATCTGAAGGGTCCGCACTGTAGACCACGATTCCACCGGAAGCGCCGGAACGGTCCGCAGTGCAGACCCTACCAAAAGCCAGGAACGACGCTCTCCGCTCGGCCCTTCGCCCCTGCCCTCTCTCCCGCGTACGAGGGAGAGGCGCCCCGTTTAGCGTCGGGTGTTGTGCTATCCCACGCGCGCTACGTCGCCCGCCATCCCCACGTCTTTTCCGCCCCGCGTCCTCTCCTGCTCATTCCTTCCCTGTGTCCGCTATTTTCGCGCTATCCGCCGCCAGTACGGTAAACGTCCCGCCGCCCATCAGGCTGTTCGTGGCGGAGTCGTACATGCATTCCGCCCTGACCGGCGGCACGATGAAAATCCCCGGCGCGACCGCGCGGGCGGTGTACACGTACGTCCCGGCGCGTCCGTCCGTCAGGTCGCCGACGACAATCAATCGGTCATCCCGCATGTCCGCCCGGCCGGCGGCGAAACGCGGCTCCTCATTTGAGTTGGGCCGCTGGCGGTTGGGAGTGCGAGTCACGAGACTCGCGCCGTTCCCTTCGAGCCTCGGGTTCTCAATCTCGAGTCCTGCGGGTAGCAGGTCTTCCACGACAATGTGCTCCATCGGGCCGGAGCCTTCCAGCGTCAGCTCGATTTGCACCAGGTCGCCGCTGTGGACGCGGAGGGCTTCGAGCGGCTTGCCGTGTTCGTCGAGATATCGGCGACGGATTTTCAGGCCGTTGTCCGACGCGGCCACGGGCTTCACCGGCACGCCCGTCCGCAGCCATGACACGTACCCTTTCGCGGCGGCCGGGCCGGTCAGGCGGACTTCCAGCTTGCTCCCCGGCACGGGAAGCACCGCTCCGCGCGAGTCGCGATCGGACCGGGACTGCTCGTCAAACGACGCCGCAGCCCAGGTCAGGGGCTGGCCGTCTTCCGCAGAGGCGACGGGTTTGCCATCGAGCAGCACCTGGGCGGTTTCATAGGGCACATCCCCCTTGGTCTGCCGGAGGTAGCGGCCAATGGCGATCAGCGCGAACGCGGTGTCTTGCGTGCTTCGCCATTGCTTCGCCCGACCGGCATCGGCGAGTTTTTGGATGAGATCAGGGATGCGTGGGTCGGCCGGATCGACGGCAAGCAGGGTGCTGGCGATCAGCGCCTCATCGCGGATCGGCGAGCCGATGTTGCCGCTGAGCTCGCGGCCCGCGCGGGGCGCGGGCAACGCTTGTGGCAACAGGCCGGCCGCCAGATCGCGTCTCCCAGCCGCCAGCCACGCGGCGGCGAGATGGAAGCGCGCCTGACCCGTCCCCAGGTCGGAGTTCATTACTTCCGACAAGCGGCTCATTGCGGATCGATCGGGCTTACCTGCGATGGCCAGCACGTACGCCGCGTACGCTTGCAACTCCACCGTGCCCGCATCCGCCTGCGGCTTGGCGAGCTGTGTGTGCAGATAGGTTAGGAGCTGATTGCGGAATTCTTCGGGCACTTCATGTCCCGCGGCGTTTGCTTCGACGAGAAAATGAGTGGCGTAGACGGTGCCCCACGCCCAGTCCTCGCGCCCGCCGGGCCACATGGCCAGGCCGCCGTCGGCGGTCTGCATGCTCATGAGGCGCAGCACGCCGACCCGCACCTTGTCCGCTACGCGGTCCTTGTCGAACAGGCCCGGCGAAATTTTTTCGCCCACGTCGCTCAAGTAGACCAGCGGGAAAAGCGTGCTGGTCGTCTGCTCGGCGCAGCCGTAAGGGTAGCGGTCGAGGTAGTCGAGGCCTTCGGGAAATTGCAGTTGAGGCGAAGAACTGACGCGAAGCTGATAGTGCACCGTCTGTTCGAGCATCCCGCCGGGGATTTCCACGAAGGTTGGAGTGCCCGTCTTGGCGGGCAGATACCCGCCTTCCGAGATCGCGGGATTCGCGGGGCGGACGGGGATCTCCATGTTTTCTTCGTACGTTTCGCCGCCCATCGTGGCGACGAGGTGCACCCGGACGACGCCGGTTGTGTCTTGTGCAATCACATCGAATGTGGCATTGGCCTGGCC
>JAQGHH010000513.1 GCA_028288945.1 Phycisphaerales bacterium | reverse complement strand
GAGGACATCGCCAAGCGCCTCATGGACTACGGCTTCCACGCCCCCACCATGAGCTGGCCCGTCCCCGGCACGCTCATGATTGAGCCGACCGAAAGCGAATCCAAGGCCGAGCTCGACCGATTCTGCGACACGCTCATTGCGATCCGCGAAGAGATTCGCGCGATCGAGGAAGGCCGTGCCGACTGCGCCGACAACGTCTTGAAGAACGCCCCCCACACGGCCGGCATGCTGCTATCCGACACTTGGAACCACAAATACGGCCGCGAACAGGCCGCGTACCCCGCGCCGTGGCTGCGTGCCCACAAGTTCTGGCCCTACGTCGGCCGGATCGATAATCCGTACGGCGACCGCAATCTCGTGTGCGCCTGCCCGCCGGTGGGAAGCTACTAAGGGGTCGGCTACAATAGCGCCATGGAAAGCAAATTCACCGCCATCTTCGAAAAGGACGGGGACGGGTGGATCGCTTATGTGGCCGAATTGCCGGGGGCGAACACTCAAGGCGACACGCTCGATGAAGCGCGCGAAAACCTAAAGGAGGCGGTGTCTCTGGTTCTCGAAGCCAATCGCGAGCTGGCAGAACGCGACATCGCGGGAAAAGAAGTCGTCAAGGAAGAGCTTCTTGTGACGACCTGAATGGAACGGCGGGATTTCATCCTACACATCGAAGCGCACGGCTGCCGCTTGCTGCGCGAGGACGGCCGTCATTCGATTTACTTCAACCCGCCGTTGAGCAAAGCGTCGGCAGTGCCGCGCCATTCAGAAATCCGTGAGGGACTGGTTCGCAAAATCTGCAAAGATCTCGGCATTCCTAGGCCATAACCACGGTGGATGGGCGAAAGACGTAGGAGCTTTGCGCTGCGGCAGCGACCGCACGTGGCGCACGCTTCTTGCGTTTTACCTCTTCGCGTATTTCGGTCCTTACGCTCTTCCGCTCACCCCGCCATGCTTCCCACCCGCATCCCTTGCGGTTCTTCAACGTTCACACACGCGATCGGGCCCGTAGTGTTCAGGTCGTGCCATTCGCCTGATAGCCACAAGACCACCGGGCGGCCGGCGGGGGCGTCGCGGAGCAGGCCGGCTACGGCCTGGGCGACCTGGCGGGAGGGGCAGTAGTAGCCGCTGCACGGTGCCATCTGATCGATGCATCCCACCGCGGCCAGCGAGATCGGGCCGGGAACGCTCATGCCAATTTTGTGCAGACACGCCTTCACTTTTTCAGCGATCGCCGCCGATCCGCAGACGACGGCTGATACGCCGCCTTCAAGGAGCGAGCCGATCTCGTCGGCATCGCAGCATTCCACGGTCGCGTCGGGCGCGTAGCGCAGCGCCGCCTGGCGGAGGGCGCTGGTCACCGCGCTGCTCCCGTAAGGCTCGACTGCCGCCAGTTTGCGGTGGCCGGCGAGCAGCAGATCACGGCCGAGCCGGGCGACGCCCAGCGCGACGTCGATCAACACCGAATGCACCGAGTACGTGCCCGGTTCCCGGTTCACCGCCACCAGCGGCATGTTCCGCACGAGCAGGTCGCGTAAAAATGTCTCGGGCGTCGAGGGGGATGCGTCAATCACCGCGGAGAAATTGTTCAGGAAGCTCGGACGCATGTCGGCGGCGGTCGTCGCGACCTGCAGATCCCCGTTGACCGCGCGTAAACCATGCACGAGCGGAGATTCCGCTTCACCCGGCTCCGAAATGACAAGCCAGCGCCCCGGCGCCCCGGCCGCCGGCTCGCTTCCCTTTACGTAGGTCCCCCGGCCGATGCTCCGGTCGAGCACGCCCTCGGCGGCCAGATCGGTCAGCGCCTTGCTGAGGGTCTTGGCGTTGGCATGAAATCGCTTGGCCAGCGAACGCTCGCCGGGCAGTTTGCCGGACAATTCGCCGGAGGTGATGGCCGCCCGAATCTTCTCGCGCAGCCGTTGAAACTTGTAGCTCATCCCGGCCTGTCGCGCCTGGGCTCGCGCTGATCTGAGCGTCGCCGCCGGCGTCCCCGTTCCGGCATCAGGTCGTTGAATAGCTTCCTCTAAGACCATAGAGAATTCCCCTCGACGGCAATCATCGCCGCGGTTGGGTTACGAATTAAATTTCCGACAAGGCACCCCGGGCAATCCCCATCCGGCCCGTTCAAATGGACACCTTATCAAGCTTTTTTGGCGACAGCAAAGGGGGCGGCCAACATTCAAAAGATTTTCATAACACAGCCTTAATAATCGATTCGATCGCGTTCGGGAGCATCTCTACCTAACCCCTAACGCCCAGGCACGAATTCTATTGCCAAGCGGCGTATGCGGAATGAAAGTCCAACCCACCAGAATGAGCGGTTCTTCTTGCGTCTGCGAACGAGCCGCATCGTGATCCGAATTGGGCAATTGGGCGGCGTTCTCCAGCGTCCGCCGCACTTCAACCCAGTCATGGTTGAGCGGCATCAACATAAACGCGTCCTTCCGCAGCCAGTCTTTGTAATCCATTATACATAACACGACAGCGATAATTGCGCCGGGATAGGCGGCCCGGGCCGCCCGTCCGGATTTTCTGGTTCGGTGCCAGTCATGCGGGCGTTTGTCCGATCAAAAAGAGGGACAGACTCCCCCGCTTTTTGCCAGTCGAACCACAAGGCTTCGGCGCGGTATAGGTTAATGGCCTGACGGACCAGGCGGGAGTGCGTTGCATCGGGGAAGATGGAGTTATCAATGACGCGTACGTTTTCGCGGTCGGCGGTTTCCCTGCTCATCGGCTGGCTGGCGTGTGCGGTGCCCGCGTTTGCCGCCCCGCACGAGGTAAAGTTGCCGTTGCGCGAGGGCAAACTCCACGTCGCCGACCTGTCCGCGGCCGTCTGTCTCGAAGCACATCTCCCCGCCTTTGAGATCGGCTCGGGCGACATCGACCTTTCCGGCCTCCGCGGCTCGCTGTTCGTCCACGCGATGAACGCCGCCCTGGGCGACGGCTGCCGCCTGACGCTCAACGACGGCGCGCTGGTCCTTCACGTTGACACCGATAAACTTCCCGGCCGCTGCGACGATGCAAAACTTGCAGTCCGCACCTTCGTCGCCGAGATCGCCCCGGAAGCCGCCGCCCGCCAGGCCCGGCACTGGGGGCTGTTCGTTCCAGCCCACATCAACCCCGCCCGCCCACTGGTCGTGCTGATCCACGGCTTGGACAGCGGCCACGATTGCATGCGCCCGTTGGGCGACATGCTCGACCAGGCCGGATATCAGGTCGCCTACTTTTCATACCCTGATGACGGGCCGATCGACAACAGCGCCAAGCTCTTCGCCGAGCGCATGTCCGGGCTGCGCGCCGCCGAGGGGCGGATGAAAATTGACATCGTCGCCCACAGCATGGGCGGCCTCGTCGCGCGGGATTACGTCGAAGGCGCACACTACCAGGGCGGCGTAGACCGGCTCATCCTGATCGGCTCCCCCAACTACGGGTCGAAGTGGGCGAAATACAGTTGGGCCATGGCCGCGCAGGAACAATATCACGAGTGGCGCACCGACCCGGAATGGCACTGGACGTGGGCGATCACCAACGGCCTGGGCGAAGCGGGTCGCGATCTGAAGCCCAACTCCGAGTTTCTAACGCGCCTCAATGCGCTTCCGCGAAGGGAAGGCGTGCGGTACACGATCATCGCCGGTAACCAGCACCCCGCCAGCCGGATCGGCGCCAAAATGGCCGACTCCGCGGCTCACTGGGTTCCCGACCGCGCGAGCAAATGGTGGGGCTTCCGCCACTACCAGGGCGGCCTGGAACGCTACGCCGATCGCCTCCGCCACCGCACCGGCAAAACCGACGGTCCCGTAACCGTCGAAAGCGCCCGGCTCAAGGGCGTAAATGACTTCGTCACGGTCGCCGCGGACCACACCACGCTGATCTACTCTGAAAACGGCAAGCCGCCGGGGGCGCTGGAAGCGATCAAGAAGCGACTGGCCGAGTAGGAACCCTCGGGAGGCAAATCCGAATCCCGAACACCGAAATCCGAATGACGAAATCCGAATGACGATGTGCCGCGACTACCGGCGCATCCGCCAATCACAAAGACCACAGAGGCCACAAAGAGCACAGAGGGCATCAAGAACAGATGCATGGAAATTGATCCTCTCCCGCCTGTCTCTGTGCTCTTTGTGGCCTCTGTGGTCTCTGTGATGAAATACGCGGATTCCTTCGCGGCAGAATCCTTTCTTCGGAATTGGGACTTCGTCATTCGGATTTGATTCGGACTTCGGGAATTCGATAGTGGCCCCCGATCATTGCAAAACCGCGTTATCAGCGCAAAAACTGCCTGAAAACGCTGCTACGCAACGGTGAGCGGCCACGATCGGGAATTCGGATTTCGGATTTCGCCCGCCCCGCGGCGCCCTCAAGCCTGTGGCTTCTCATCCTTCTTGTACAGGTCCAGGAAAAAGTACATGAGCTCTTTCTCCCCCACCTTGCGTGACCGGTAATGGCGGAAATGAAACTTCTCGAACAGGCGGATCGCCGGCTCGTGCTCCATGTACGTGTCGAGGGTGATCTTGAGGTATTGTTGGTCCTGGCAAAAGCGGAGCGCCGTCTCGACCAGGCGGGTGCCGATGCCGCGTCGGCGGTGGGTCGCCGCGACGCGCAGCCGGCGGATTTCGCCGACGTCGTCGTCGTGGTGCTGCACGCCGATCATCCCCACCACCAGCTCCTGCGGCACTGACAACTCCGGCGGCGCGACCGCCACCCAAAAATGCCCGCCGGGCGGCTTGATGTACGCGGAGTCGATGTCTTCAATGTCCCAGCCCGTATCGTTGTCGGCGATTTTCCCGCGGATCAGCCCCTCCTGATAGAGCCGCTTACACGCCGACGCATCCGTCGGGCGGTAACTGCGAATACTGGCGGGCTCAATCGGCGTCGCATTCATCCAACCAACATTGTAGCGATGCTACCTGAATGCGGGGAAGCACCGCATTGGTGATTGGGAAAAGTCAAAATGCAAAATGCAAAATGAAAAAGTTAAATGAAGACCTCGAACGGCCCGATCAGCACTCCTTCCGACCGCTCCGCATTTTGACTTTTGCACTTTGCATTTTGCATTTTGACTTCGCCAGACCCAACCGAGCAGCACACCATTCCGTGCTCAGTCCTCCGTCCTTTTCTCCCTCAGCACTCAGCACCCAGCACTCAGCACTTTCAAAAACGTGACCGCGTCTCCCTGCGTGTCCAGCAGCGCGACCGTCTTTTCCCTCGCCCGGTACAGCGCGCCGGGATTGATGACGTGTGTCTTTCCGACCCGTTCTTCGTGGGGAATATGCGTGTGGCCCTGGAGAAGGTAGTCGTATTGCTGCCCGTCCAGCAGTTGCCGCTTCAATCGCAGATCATCCCCGTGAATCACGGCCAATCGCTTGCCCGCCAGTTCCAGGTCGGCCATCGAACCGTAACATGCTATGCCCAAACCGTCCGCGTACCGTTGCAGCGCCCTGCGATCCCAGTCGTTATTCCCCCACACAAACGCCGCCGGCTTTCCCGCCAACTCGTCGAGCACTTCCTGCCCACCGACGTCGCCGCAATGAATGTAGAACTCCGCCCCCTTGCGGCCGAGCAGCTCGACCGCGGCCCTGGCCGCGTCGGCATGGTCATGCGTATCACTCAGAATCCCGATCAGCACGCGCCTGCTCCTCTCGCAAACAGTTCGATGCGGTTTTGCCGTGCAACCCGGCGATTTCTCTCTTCGCGCCAACGCCGGACGGCGTATGCTGTCGCGCTCATCGAATCACGCACCCCGGGTTCATCCCGATGGTCTGACCATAATCGGAACGACATCCTATGACCAAATATCTTCAAACTTCCATGGCCAATGCCCTCCGACTGTCGGCGACGCTGGTAATGCTTGCCGCCGCGGGTTGCGGCACCGGAGATGCACAAATTGCGGCATTGCCCGCACCGCGTGTCGCGCCGCCCTCGCAGCCCGCCACTCTCCCGTCCACCCGACCGGCGGCCCAGGCTCGCACTTTCGTTATCCGTTACGTCGCGACGATCAAGGAGCTGCCCCCGAATGCCGGGCCGCTGGACGTCTGGCTGCCGATCCCGCCCGACGACGCCAGTCAATCCATCACCGACGTTTCCGTTGACGCACCCTTCCCGCACGAGATCGTCACCGAGCGCGTTTACGGCGGACGCGTCGTGCATCTGTCGTCAAAGAATCCAATTCCAACCGCGATCACCCTCACCTTCCGCGCCACACGCCGGGCCGACCGCGCGCTGCCCGACCCCGAGGAAACCGCCGCCCCCCGCGCCGGCCTCCAAGCGCCGGCCGATCGTTATCTCCAGCCCGACCGCCTCGGCATCATCGACGACCGCATCAAGGCGCTCTCCGACCAGATCACTGCCGGCCGCACGGATGCGGTCTCCAAAAGCCGCGCGATTTACGACTACGTCATCGCCCACATGGCCTACGACAAGATCACCCCCGGCTGGGGCCGCGGCGACACCGCCCGCGCCTGCGACGTCGGCAAAGGCAACTGCACCGATTTCCACGCCCTCTTCATCTCCCTCGCCCGCGCCCAGCACATCCCCGCGAGCTTCGAGATCGGCTTCCAACTTCCCCCCGACAAACACTCGGGCAAAGTCGAAGGCTATCACTGCTGGTCCGAATTCTGGTCCCCCCAGCTCGGCTGGGTCCCTGTGGACTGCTCCGAAGCCTGGAAGCACCCCGTAATCAAAGAGTTCTACTTCGGCGGCCTCGACGCCGACCGCATCACCATGAGCCTCGGCCGCGACCTCGCGCTGCCGGGCATGCACGGTGAACCCATTAATTACCTCCTAAACCCCTACGCCGAGCTCGACGGCAAACCTTTCGCCGGCGTAGAGAGAGCCGTCACGTTTGAAGATCAATGAGCGGCATTAAAAGAATCGCGAGCGCGGAAAGGCCGGAGTTTTCCGTATCGATTTCGCATTCAGCGTTCAGCATTCAGCATTCAGCGTTTCCCCGACCCGCCCATTGCCCCAACAGCCGCGATGCATAGAATCATGGCCAACAGGAGCAACCGAAATGGCCAAAGCGAAGAAAGAACCAACCGACACCGCAACCCCGGCCGCGCCGAAGAAGGCGCCCGCCAAGAAGGCCGTGAAAGCGCCCGCGAAATCCGCCGCCCCGTCAGGCGTTCCGCTGATTGACACGTCGCTGGCCGCCAGCACCGCCGCCAAGCTCGTGGCCCGCAAGGACGAAGTCGCCGCCGCCAGCAACGCCCCGCAGCAGGGCGAAAGCGCCGCCTTCCGCCACATGAAGGAAAACCTGCACAAGCCCGCCGGCCAGAACACGCCGAGCTTCCTTCAGAACCCCGCCCAAAACAAGAAGTTCAATTCCCTCCCGACCGGCCGCAAGGAAGTCGGCCGCAACCAGACCTTCGGAGCCGACGTCAACCGCTCCGGCGTCCCCCGCCGAACGGGAGGCTAGAGGAAGTAAAAAATAAAAAGGCAAAAGTAGAAAGGGAATGCGCGCTCCGATGTGGCATTCCCTTTCTACTTTTGCCTTTTTACTTTTTACTTCCCTTCACGCTACCTGGACGATCTCCAATGACATGATGAGCCGCGGGTCGAAGTCGATCCGCTCTTCAAAGATGCCCGCCAGATGCTTCTTGCTCAGGGCGATGATCCACCCTTCCTCGACGATCAGCTCATCGATGAGCCGTCCCCCCGCCAGCGTCGCCCGACACACTGCGGTGTACTTGCGCTTCGGTACGCCGTGGGAAATCAAAACCTTCCGCCATTCTTCGGGCAGCGGCTTGGCCAAACGATTGCGCGGGGGTGTGCGGGAAGGCATTTCACCTT
>JAQGHH010000511.1 GCA_028288945.1 Phycisphaerales bacterium | reverse complement strand
TCCCGGACCGTATGCCAAGCGGTCTATCACATAAAACCGGCCTCGACACGATTGGAGGATCGAGTTTTTTTGCAGCACGAGCTGCGACGGCAGCCTGCCCCACCTTCTCCATCACCCGTTTCAGTTCTGATTCGTCGCCCGTTCACGCCCGATAACCTGCGCGCGGTCCAATAACAGTCATAGGGGGAAAGGACTGCACTCCGAATTGGCGCCTTTGCCGATTCATTGCGGGAGGGAGATCGGAGGTAGCCGTGTTTCATCAAGTAAAAAATGGCGTGGAGGGACGCCGGGATATCGTCCGCGTGTTGCGCGGGATCGGGGCCGCCATGGTCTGCGCGGCCGCCCTCACGCAGCTAACCGCTTGCAGCACCAAGGCGCAGGCCCCCTCGGAACCGCTTAGCCGCACGGAAGGCTCGATGAATCGCCCGGAGATTCTCTCCGGCTCGCCCGAGCGCGACGCCGCGGCGGATACCAAATCCGAGGAGATGCTCACCGACGCCGACTGGCAGGTGCTCGAGCGCCTTGGCCCGCGCCCCATCTGGGAAAAGCTCGAGGCCGAGCACCGCCCGCACCCCCGCCGTCGCCCCGCGACGCAGCCCGCCGTAGCCGCCGCGCCGCCCGCCGTTGCGACGACACAACCCGGGATCGCGACAACGCAGCCCGCCTACCCGACCACGCGTCCCACCCTCGTCATCGACGAAACCGATCTGCCCGTACAGACGGTCGAACTGCCCGACGGCAAGCTGCGCGTCATTTGGGCGCTGCGGAACATGGGCGGCACGACCGTCACCTCCTCCCGCGATCCCGTCTCCGCCCGGCGGACGGTCGCGCTCGCCGCCCCCGATCTCGCGCCGATCGTCGCCGTCCTGACACAAGCCCTGGGCGCCGCGGGCGGGGTTACTGCGCTGCCGCGGGAAAACACACTCGTCATCACGTGCGACCGGGCAATGAAACCGTCGGTGCTCGACCTGCTGCGCAAGCTCGACATCCCCGCCCGGCAAGTGGAGATCACCGCGAAGATTTTCGAGGTGAACCACGACTTTGATTTTCAGCAGGGCACCGAGTTCATGCTCAGCCACCTTGCCGCGGATAACGGCCAGGCGCTGACTTCCACCTTCAGCGCCCGCCGATTTCTGGACGCCCTGCAAAGCCCGACCGGCGCGCCGGTGCAAGGCTCGGTGCTGCACCTCATGCACGCCTTCGACATGGCCGGCGTGAAGGTTGACGTCAGCTTTCAGTTGCTTCAGGAGGCGGGGCTGATCCAGGTCGTCTCATCTCCCCGGATGACAGTCGCGGCCGGGCAGACGGGGTACATGCTCGCCGGGCAGGAGGTGCCGATCCAGACGAGCAACATTGTGAACAACGTGATTCAGGTGGGCACGACGTACAAGCCGGTCGGCGTGCAGCTCTACATCACGCCCGAAACGGTCGGCAAGCACAAAGTGAAGCTGCACACGATCTCGATCGTGTCGGCCATCAGCGGCTTCTCCCCCATCCCCACGATGGACGGCAGCCGCACGCCGACGCTCAACCCCGTGATCGACAGCCGCGAGGCCGAAACCGCCGTCACCGTGGACGAAGGGAACACCCTGGTCATCAGCGGCATGAGAATGACCCGCACCACCACCCGCCAGCACAGCATCCCGGGCCTGGGCGACGTCCCGGCCCTGGGCTGGCTCTTCAAGAATCACCGCACGCAGCAGGAACACACCGACCTGTATTTCTTTATTACGCCGGCGATGCTTTGAGGAGGAGGCGGAAGGCGGGTTTGAGGATGGAAGATGGAGGAGAGGATGGCGCTTAAATGCTTTGCCTTTGCCATCCTCCATCCTCGTTCCTCTCCTCACCCCGGATACCACACCTTCCGCGGCTCATCCGCCCCCCTCTGATAATCCCACGCCGCGTCGATCAGCCGCTTCAGGTCGTAACGCGGGCGCCAGCCCAGTAGGAATCTCGCCTTGGCGTTGTCGAGCCATGTGGACCGGAATTCAGTCTTGATGTCCACCGTCGGCAACCCGCGCGTCGTGTGCAGATACTCACCGACTTGCCGGTAATCCACCGGCTCGTCCATGCAGACGTTGAAGAGCTGTTGATGCGCCTTGGGATGATCGATCGCGGCCAGGATCGCGCTGACCAGATCGTCCACGTGCACGAAATTTCGCTTGATCGGCTCGCCCGCCGGGTCGAGCATGACGGGGACCGTGTTCGTCTTCGCGTAGCTCGCGGCTTCGTCGCGTGAGACCAGATCGCACCAGCGCGGGCCGCCGAAGACGTCGGGGCCGAAGGTGAGGGTGTATTTGAAATCGTCCTTCTCCATGATCCACGGCGCGCGGAGGCAGCAGCCGTTGAGGCCGTATTGGACGTAGTATTGCTCGAGCATCACTTCTTCGAGCACCTTGGAGAGGGCGTAGCAGCCGGGGTAGGCCGAATGCTTTTGCTGTTCGGTGACGGGCACCGGATGCGGGTAGAAGAAGTGGCCCATCCCCGCGTCGCCACCGATAAGGATGAATTGGCGGAAGCTCGCACTCTGGCGGCATTCTTCGAGCATCCAGAAAAGCCCTTTGACGGTGACATCCATGATGTCGGCGGGCGTTTCCTTGCAGGTCGCCAGGTGCAGCACATGGCTCACCCCCTCCATCGCCCGCCGCACGTCCCCCGCGTCGGCGATGTTCCCCGTCACCACTTCCACCCGCTCCGAAGCCGGCAGCTTGCGATGATGACACAGAGCCCGGATCACCGTCCTGGAAAACCCCGGCTCGGAAAGCAGCCGCGTGATAAACGCCTGTCCGACTTTGCCAGCCGCGCCGGTGACGAGAATTTTGCGATCGATGTTGCTCATTGTGCTGGAAGAATGAACCTGAAATTCTGAAGAGAAGACTTAGCTGCGAAGGCGCGAAGGGACGAAGGTGGACAAAGAGAAAATACGATTGTGCTTGGTCCTGCTCTACGCTCCGTGATCCCTGCCGTTAATTCTTGTATTTCTTCGCGTTTCTTCGTCCCTTCGCGCCTTCGTGGCCAAGTCTTCTTCGGATTTCACTTCCCCGCTTCCGCCTTCAGCGGCCGATACACCACGTTCTTGAACGACGCGTCCGTCGAGCTGCCGCCGTGGCAGAGCTGGAAGCCGATGGGGCCGGTGAGCCGCCCTTTTTCATCGACCACGTCGACCGTCTTCACTCCATTGAGCCACATCTCGATATGGTGGCCGTTGGCGCGGACGTAGTAGTGGTTCCAGTCGTTTTTGTGAAGGATTTTTTCCGCCTTGTCCTTGGGATAATCGCCGACCTTGATGTTGCGGCCGCGCTCGTCCCAGAGGCAGCCCCAGTAGCCGTCGCCCATGTCCACCTGGTAGCCGGGGACGTTGTCGAAATCGGTCGGGGCGATGCGGATGCAGATGCCCGAGTTGTAGCCGACGAGCTTCACGTCCGCGTGCAGTTCGAAGTTGTCGTAGTCGCTCTTCTCGGTGTACGAATAGTGATGCTTCGCCCCGCCCGGCGTAACGCCGTGCAGCACGCCCCCCTCTTCCACCTTCCAAAACTCCGGCTCGGCCTTGAGGCCCGACAGGTCCTTCGTGCTCAGTACCGCAAGCCACCCATCCCCCGCGGGCTTAAGCACCGCCTCATCCGGCTTCGCCGGCTGCTCCGTCTTCAGCGCCTTGTTCTCCGGCGCAGTCTCCTTCTCCTTGGCGGGCTTGTCGGCGGCAAAAAGCGTCGCCCCACAGGCAATCGCGGCGGCGCACAAGGCGCGTGCGGTCCAATTCGCAGAGGTTCCCATCGGCGGTTCCTTTCGGTGAGTTGGTCGTTGACGAAGATCGAAATAGCTCCGCACTATGTACCGCGCCCCGGAGTGGGCGTTCGATCCGAGCGCGTCCCCGCGGAATCACAAAGAGCACAGAGGCTACAAAGAGCACAGAGAAGACCAGAGGACATGCATGCGGCGGACAGCCTTTCGGTCAAGGGCCAAGCCCCGTCTTCAGTCCGTGTAGGGTGGGTGTACTCGCCCACCATTTGCCACGCGCAGCCAACGGTGGGCGAGTATACCCACCCTACGACTGCTGTGTCTTTTGATTCCGCTTGCGGCGGAACATAGCCGAGGGCGGCCGTGCCACATGGCTGATCTCAGTTATCTTTGTAGTCTTTGTGGCCTCTGTGCACTTTGTGCTTCTATGCCGTCACTTTGCCGGGAACGCGCGAATACACCCGCAGCAATTCTTCCACATGGTGCTCATACGCCAGCCGCGGCCGGAGCGCCAGGCACTGCGCCGACATGACGCCGCGTACCTCGCCGTCCAGCAACTTCCGCATCGCATCCGCCAGCGCTGCCACGTCGGTCGGGTCGGGCAGGACGAACCCGTGTCGCCCGTCCGTCATGATCTCACACGCGCCATTGAACACGGTGCTCACCACCGGCACGCCCATGGCTAGCGCTTCGAGCACGACCAGGCTGCACGGGTCATGACGCGTCGGCAGCACGAAAAAATCCGCGGCTTTGTAAAACGCGTACGGGTCGTCCGTCGCCCCGGCAAAGATCACACGGCCCGCCACGCCCTCGCGCTGCGCCATCCGCCGGTAGGGTGCGGCATCCTGCTTGCCAACGGCCAGCAGCACCAGCCGCTCGTCCTTCACGTGGCCTACCGCGG
>JAQGHH010000471.1 GCA_028288945.1 Phycisphaerales bacterium | reverse complement strand
CAGTATTTTGAGGTAGTATTCGCCACGCCTGCGTCGTCCAGGGGATGAGAAACGAAAGGGACTGCCGAAATGAGCAGAGTCGCACTCTTAACGATTGTCGTATTGGCCGCGCTTGTGGTTGCGTCCTGTCCCGCTCACGCGGAAGAGCCGGCCCCGAGCGTGCCCGCGAAGCCGGGCGACAAAGCCCCGATCAAGTTGTCCTATCAGACACGCCGGATCGAAGGGTGGACGGTCCATGTGAACGATGCGCTCATGGATCATGAGAAGGAAGCAACGGCGGATGCGCTAAAACTTCTCGAGGAACATCTGGGCCGGATCGTGCGGGATGTTCCGGCCGGGCCGGTGGCAAAATTGCGCGAGATACAGCTATGGGTTTCGCCCGAATATCGGGGTGTGCCGCCGCGAGCCGAGTACCATCCCGACGAGGGCTGGCTGCGCCGCATGGGGCGGAATCCCGCGATGGCGAAGGGGATTGAATTCACCAACGTCAAAATCTTCGCGGCCGAAAACCGGCGGATGCCCTGCTTCGTCCTCCACGAGTTGGCCCACGCCTACCACGACCAGGTGCTCGGCTTCGATCAGGCGGAAATCGTCGCCGCCTACAAGCGAGCCGTGGAGAGCAAAAGCTACGACGCCGTCGAGCGCACGTTCGGCGACTCCAACCGCCCCAACACGACCGAGCGCGCCTACGCAATGACCAACGCCATGGAGTATTTCGCGGAGTCGACCGAGGCCTTCTTCGGCCGTAACGACTTCTTTCCGTTCACCCGCGAACAATTGCAGAAACATGACCCGGAAATGTGCCGCCTGCTCGCGCGCATTTGGCGCGTTCCGGCAGAGGCCGGAAAGCCTTAGTGAGTCATTACCATGATTTGGTATCGCAAGTGTCGTGAAAGGCATGAGTTGTGGCCGGCACGCGGCATATTCGGGCTTGAAAAGTGGCGATTTCTCGTGCGATGTCGCATGGCGGGGCCGCGGGGTTGAGGATTGGGGGGCGAATCGGTATCATCCCCGCCCCTGCGGCGCTGCGCGCTGGGGGTGTGGCTTGGCGTGGTGGCTGTGGTCGGCTGCGGGCCGGGCGATGAATTGAAAGACAGAACAAAACAAGCGAAACGAGGTTCTTATGTCGATGGATCGAAGTTTGAAGAGCGCGAGCGCGCTGGTGCGTCATCGGAACGTCCTGAAGCGTGACGAGCGGCTCGCGCGGTTGAAGGACGAGGAAAAGTGGGACGGCAAGCGGAGCGTCTTCGGGTTGCCCAAGGTCGGTAACCGCAAGGCCGCGGTTGCCGGGAAGGCGGAGAAGGAAGAGGCGGCTGCGGACGGCGCACCTCCCGCCGCCGGCGCTGCTCCTGCCGGTGCCAAGGGTGCTGCGGCCCCCGCTGCCAAGGGCGCGGCCCCGGCGAAGGGTGCCGCTCCCGCAAAGGGCGCGGCCCCGGCGAAGGGCGCTGCGCCCGCCGCTGCTCCGGTAAAGAAGAAATAGGACGCGGAGACACGGGGACGCGGAGATTTGTATTTTCTCCGCGTCCCCGCGTTATCTCCTCTCCGGGTCGTTCCCCTCCCCGTTCGCGCACTATTTTCCACTATGCGCCCCCCCACCGAATTCATTTCCCGTCGCGCGCACGGCGTGGATGCTTCCGGCATTCGCAAGGTGTTTGACCTGGCGGCGAAGATGAAGGACCCGATCAACTTTTCGATCGGGCTGCCGGACTTTGACGTGCCGGAGGAGGCAAAGGACGCCGCGATCGAGGCGATCCGGTCCGGCCACAATCGGTATACGCCCACGCAGGGGATCGCCCCGCTGCGCGAGCGGCTGCGCAAGGACCTGACGGCGGAGATGGGCCGCGACGTGGGCGACGTGCTCATCACCAGCGGCGTCAGCGGCGCGCTGCTTCTGGCCATCCTCGCCACCATCGATCCGGGCGACGAAGCGATTTTCCTCGACCCCTACTTCGTGATGTACAAGCACCTGCTCACCCTGGCCGGCGGCAAGTCGGTCATCGTGGACAGCTATCCGGATTTTCGATTTCCTGCGGAGAAGGTCGAAAAGGCGATTACGCCGCGAACGAAACTGCTGATCCTCAATTCCCCCAGCAACCCGACCGGCGTCGTGATGACCGAGGCTGAGGTCCGGGCCGCCGTGGACGTGGCAAACCGGCACGGTCTGCTGATCGTGTCGGACGAGATTTACGAGCCCTTTCTTTACGGAGGCCTGAGGACTGAGGACTCAGGACTGAGTAAGGAAAATGTGGCTCCACCCTCCGGCTCAGCCCTCAGTCCTCAGTCCTCAGTCCTGCCATCCCCGGCCCGGCACTACCCCAACACGCTGATCCTCCGCGGGTTTTCCAAGAGCCATGCGATGACCGGCTGGCGGCTGGGGTGCGTGGCGGGGCCGGAGGCGGTGGTGCAGCAGATGGCGAAGGTGCAGCAGTACACGTTTGTGTGCGCGCCGTCGCCGTTCCAGCACGCGGCATTGAAGGCGATGGATTTGCCGATGGACGCGGCGGTGGATTCATACCGCCGGAAACGCGACCGGGTAGTCGAGGGGTTGTCGCGGAAGTTTGAGATCGTGAAGCCGGAGGGGGCGTTTTACATTTTCCCGAAAGCGCCGGCCGGGATGACCGCGACCGAGTTTGTCGCGAAGGCAATCGAGAACAATGTGCTAATTATTCCGGGGAATGTCTTCAGCGAGCGCGACACGCATTTCCGCATCAGCTACGCGACCACGGACGAAAAGATCGCCGCGGGGTGCGAGGTTCTGTGCTCGATCGCGTAGGGTCCGCTTCAACGTCCGCTGAAGCGGACCCTACAGAACCGGGATCTCGCGAGTCGGGGGCGGACTCGATCTTCAACCTCTCACGCCAATTCTCTTCCCCGAGTACGAAAGAAGGAACTAGAGGCGCCGGATCAAGTCGTCCATCGCAGTTCACGTTTACGGCTGCGCGGCTTTCGCCGGTTCGCTGGGGCGTAGGGCGAGGCCCAGTTCCGCCAGGGCTTTTTTCACTTCGGTGATCGCGAGTTCATTCATTTCCTTTTGGGAGCGCAGGTCGCGTTCCGTCAGGCGGACCAGTTCGCGCAGGGTGCCGGCGCGCAGGAGCTTCAGGGCGTTTTTGGCGCGGATACTTAGCTCCATGCTGGCGACGGGGATGTCGAGGATGGAGGAGGGGAGGACCCCCTTCCCGCCGCACTTGGTGCAAGGGACGGTTCGGACCAGCAGAAGGATCGACCCGCGTCCGCGGCAATCCGGGCATTCAATTCGGGGTGGAAGAGGCGGCATAACGTCTGGGCCTCCGTGACCAGAAGTCTACCATGTCGGGCCGGGCGATCCAAAGGAATGTTCGCGGGAGCCGGACGTGCCAAACAAGACGCCCCGGGCTTTGACAAAAAGCCCGGGGCGTCGTTGTGTGATCTGCGCTTTGCACCGTTTTGGTAAGCCGCTCACACCGAGGCAGGATTGGGCTGCGCTGCGGCGACAGGGGCGTGGTGGTGTTTGAAGGTGGGGCCGGAGTCTTCGAGAACGGTGCCGGGGAAGGATTCCTCGAAGTTGTAGCCACTTTCGCCGTGCTGGGTGAGGTCCAGGCCGTCGAACTCGTCGGACTCTGTCATGCGCAGGCCGCGACAGAGGACGCGCGTGACCTGGAGGAGAATGAACGATCCGACCGCGGCCAAGGCGAAGGTGAGCAACGTGGCGATGAGCTGATTCAGGATCTGGCGGGGATTTCCGTCGACGAGACCGCCCATTTTGACGGCGGGGTTGATGGCGGCGACGGCGAAGACGCCCGTAAGAATCGCGCCGACGGTGCCGCCAACGCCATGGACCCCAAAGGCGTCCAGCGAATCGTCGTAGCCGAACAGGTGTTTGAGGGTGGTTGCGCCCAGGAAGCAGGCGACGCCCCCGATCGCGCCCATGAGCAGCGCGTACATGGGCGTGGTGAACCCGCTGGCGGGCGTGATGACGACCAAGCCGGCGACCGCGCCGGAAATCGCGCCTAGCACCGTGGGTTTGCCGCTCTTGATCCACTCGATGAACATCCACCCGAGCGCCGCCGCCGCGGCGGCGAGGTGGGTGTTGACGAACGCGTAGCTGGCCAACCCGTCGGCGGCCAGGGAACTGCCGCCGTTGAATCCGAACCAGCCGACCCACAGCAGCGCCGCGCCGATGACGGACAGCACCACGCTGTGCGGCGGCATGGGCACGCGGCCGTAGCCGCGGCGCTTGCCGAGGACGAGCGCGCACACGAGCGCCGACACGCCCGAGGAGATGTGAACGACGGTTCCGCCCGCAAAATCCAGGGCCTTCACGTAGGTCTTCGCGTCGCCCACGCCGACGTTAAACAGCCCGCCTTTGCCCCAGACCATATGGGCCATCGGGCAGTAGATGAGCAGCAGCCAGAGCGAGGAGAAGACGAGCATCGCGCTGAATTTCATGCGCTCGGCGTACGCGCCGCAGATGAGCGCGGGCGTGATGACCGCGAACATCATCTGGTAGGCCATCCACGTCGTGTGCGGAATGGTCTGGGCGTATTCGCAGGGCTGAGGGCCGACGTTGCGGAGGAAGGCGAAGTGGAACCCGCCGATAAAGGGCGTGCCCTGATCGAAGGCGAGCGTGTAGCCGACGATCGACCAGAGCACGCTGACGATCGCCATGCAGACAAAGCTCTGCATCATGGTGCCCAGGACGTTCTTTCGGCGGACGAGCCCCGAGTAAAAGAGCGCGAGGCCGGGGCCGGTCATCATGAGCACGAGGGCCGCACAGGTGAGCATCCAGGCGGTGTCGCCCGAGTCGATTTTCTTGTCAGGAAAGATTGCGACGCCGCCCGTGTAGGCGCCTTGGGCGTGGGCCGGGGCGGCGAAAAATGCGAGAAAACAAAACGCGAGAAAGAGAGAGACGAGCGTCCGGTGGGACGCCGCGGGGGTGCGCAGCATCAGTGATCCTCCACATCCGGCGGCGCGGTCAGCCGCCGGGTGACATTAAGATGGCCGGTGACCCCGCTGAAGTCGAGTCACCCCTCGTACGCCAGGACTTGATGCGCGGTTGGTTGACTGGCATCACCGCGGCGGGTCGGTTCACCCGCCGAGGATTCTCCGGAAAGCCCCCCGCCGTTCCGCACACGTCTTCTCCGCCGGGAGACGATC
>JAQGHH010000468.1 GCA_028288945.1 Phycisphaerales bacterium | reverse complement strand
CGGTGATCAGCAGGACGTTCACGATCTGGCTCCCGAATGGCGCGGCAGAGGCGCAGTGTACCCGGCCCAAGCCCCGCGCGGCCAGCGCTGGGCCGCGACCCGATTTGACGGGGCATATCGCCTCCTCCAATGCGCGATTGCGAGTACCCCACTCCCACTTTTCCGCACACCCCAAAATGTGGGAAAAAGTGAGAAAAAGTGGGAAATCGCCCTCGCCGGCATTTCGAGCATAAGATATTGCAATTAAATAATTTACAAGAGAATTGGGCCGCGCTGGCCGCCGCGCGTCATTTCCCACAACTTTCCGACATTTTCCCCAGAGTCTAGCAATTTTAAGACATATTCAATCGGTGCCTGTCCCCTCCCCTTTTTTGCATCCGCGACCACCAGCTCTTGCGGCCCACGGCAGCCTCCTTTGCCGCGCTTTGCGGCGCATGGCCGGTGTCGGGCGACCGCGATATGATGCGGCCCAACCAGGCCCGGTTCGGTTTTCAGTAGAGCCTGCGCCGCAGGAGACATCGACTGACCAGGCCCGCGGGAGCGAAGAAGTATGCGAGGGATGTTCATCGTAGCCGGGACCGTCATCGCACTCTTCGCGTTTTTCGGGACCGTGATCGGATTGGGAATGTACCGCGTCCGCTCCGCCCAGCGTGACGCCGACCGGCAATGGGCCCAGGCCCACGAAGAGAAACCGGCCCTCACGGCCACCATCCCGCAACCGGTAGCGACGGGCAAGAGTGACACCCGCCCGATCATCCGTCTCGTCCCCGAAGCCGCCAGGCTTGATGGCGCTCCCATCTGTCTCACCAACGGCGCGATCGCCTATTGGAACACGTCGGGCGCGTCCGCGCAGTGGCAACTCGATCCGCCGGCCTCCGGGAAGTATCGCGTCGAGCTGACCTACTCCTGCGCCGACCGCGGCCGGCCGCTGCTTCTGCGCTCCGGGGACGCGCGGCTCAGCAGTTCCACCCGTCCCACCGCAAGCTGGGAGCGATACATCACGGCGGACTTGGGCGTCATCGCACTCTCACACCCATCGACCACGCTCACCATTCAATCCACCAATGAGGGCGACGGGGCGCTGATGAACCTTCAGCTCCTTCGCCTGCTCCCGACGACCGCAGAAAGCTCAGCGCCGCCCGCGGTCGTTGCCTCGATACCTGCCACCCCGCAGGAGGCCCGGATCATTCTCGCCGCGACCGACGCCCAATTGCACGGCTCCCGCATTCACCTCGATGGCGGAGAAGAAAAGCACATCGGCTCCTGGACTGCCGCAGATGATTGGGTGCAATGGTCGTTCAACGTCCAGCGAGCCGGCCGCTATCGCATAGACCTGACCCTCGCCTCCGCCGACGCCACCGGCGGCGAGTTCGACGTGGTCGTCCAAAGGCAAACCCTCTCCTGCCGCACCAAATCTACCGGCGACTTCGACCGCTACCAGTGCGTAACCGTAGGCACCGCCGGCCTCCCAACAGGCCAGGCCACTGTGTCCATCAAGCCGCACGGGCCGTTCAAGGTCGCGCTGATGAATGTGATGAAGGTGGAGTTGACGCCAGAGTAAGAAGAAAAGACTTTGCCGCGAAGGGACGAAGGAAGACGAAGAGAAATAGTGTGTGCGCCCTGCTTCATTTCAGCGCTCACTGTGATCAGTTCAGCCTAAAGCTTCTTTTCCTCTTCGCGTTTCTTCGTCCCTTCGCGCCTTCGCGGCAAAGTCTTTTTTCCGAACGCAAAACGGCTTCACGTCCCAAAGCTCCGGTCCCCCGCATCCCCCAGCCCTGGCAGAATATATCCTTTTTCATTAAGTTGCCGATCGATGGCGGCACAGTAGATCGGCACTTCGGGATGCAGCTTGTGGAAATACTGAATGCCTTCCGGGGCCGCGACCAGGCAGACGAACTTGAGGCTGGTCACGCCCGCTTTTTTGAGGAACTCCGCCGCCGCCGCGCCGCTGCCGCCGGTGGCGAGCATCGGGTCGATCAGGAGAACCTCGGTGGCCGCGATGTCGGGGGGAAGCTTGTGGTAGTAGGAGACGGGTTCGAGCGTGGCTTCGTCGCGGTAGACGCCCAGGTGCCCCATCCGCGCCTCCGGCAGCAGCCGGAGCACGCCGTCCGCCATTCCCAATCCCGCCCGAAGAATCGGCACCAGCGTCACCTGCCGGGCCAGAACATTGCCGGTCGTCCGCTCCATCGGCGTCTGCACCGGCCGCGGCTTGGTCGGCCAGTCCCGCGTCACCTCATACACCATCAGCGACGCGATCTCATCGAGCAGCGCCCGGAATTCCCGGTGATCGGTGCTGTAATCGCGCAGCTCGGTGAGCTTGGTCTGAATGACCGGGTGGTCGATGAGGATGACGTTGGGGAATGGCATGGTGCGTGAAACGTGGAACGTGAAACATAACGTAAGAGCCCATGGAATGGCCTAATCACGTTCCACGTTTCACGCTTCACGCCTTTTATTTCAGCATCCCCGCCGCCTTCGCGTAGTTGAACACGCCACCGGCTTCGATGATCGGCAGCACGTCGCCCAGCGGGCGCAGCTCGTAGCGCTCGCTCTTGGTTTTGTTGAGCGCGTAACCATCGAGGAGGTGGACTTCCAACTCATCGCCCGTGCGGATTTTTTCGACGAGGCGCTGGGTTGATTCCAGCGGGACGAGGTATCCGCCGTTGACGCTGTTGCGGAAGAAGATGCGGGCGTAGAACTCGGCGATGACGCACTCAATCCCCGCCTCGGCCATCGCCAGCGGCGCGTGCTCGCGGCTGGAGCCGGAGCCGAAGTTCTTGCCGCCGACGACAATCTTGTAATCGGTCTTAAACTCCCCCTCGCGCACGAACGGGATATTCCCCTTGGGCAGGCCGCGCTGCCCCTCGGGGACGCTGCTCATCGCGTACATCCCGAAGTATTTGCGCTCCTCGGGGAGCGACGGGTTAAATGAAAGGTACTTGGCGGGGATGATCTGATCGGTGTCGAGATTGTCGCCGAGCACGTACGCTTTGCCGGTAATGACGGATTCCATGGCTCCTCTTCTCGTGAGACGAGAAGAACATATAACCGGCGACAGAAGTTGTACAGGCGGGAGGGGAAATGTGGGGAAATGCTGAACGATGAATGCGACTCGACTGGGCTCGCCGAAGTCTGAACGCTGAATTCAGCGCCGGCGCAAAACCCTCGTCAATCTCACGCACGGCGGGCTCTGCGAAGCAGCAAAGGGAGCGCGGCCAGGAGGCCGAGCGTGGAAGGTTCGGGCACGGACGCGGCGGTGATGTTGTCCAGTCCGAGAGTACCGGCGAATGTTGTCCCGCCGGGGGAAGGGGGCGAGTCGTCGTAGCGGAGCATGAG
>JAQGHH010000462.1 GCA_028288945.1 Phycisphaerales bacterium | reverse complement strand
GGCCGGTGGACGGGGCGGTAAACCTTCGCGGCTTCCTCGTAGTCGGTCCGGGCCTGGAGCATTTCCGCATGCGCGGTCTGAAGCTGCTGGGAGAGCCGCGTGAGCTGGCGCAGTGCGACGTTGTTTTCGGGGTTTCCCGAGAGCACGCCGAACTGCTGCTCGAGTTTCGCCATGTCGGCAGTGGCGCGGGCAAGGCTCTCCTCAGTCCGGCCCTTCTCGGCGATCTGTGCGTCGAGAAGCTCCTGCGTGCTTGATCGCTTCGGCTGGCTTTGGAAGCGGATGAATGATTCGACGATCGCGTTGGCGATCGTGGCCGCGTCGTCCTTGAGGGGCGACTGGAAGCTGACCGACAACACGTCATTCTTCGCACCCACCGAAACGTCCGCCCACGCGCGCATCAGGGCGAGCCGGTCGGCCTCGGGATCTTTGAAGGTCTCCAGGTCCTTCAACTTCCGGCCGTCTTTGTCATCGGGAATCGGCATCGCCAGTGCGCCCGACAGGACCTCGCGCGACAGCAGCTTTTCCCGCTGGGTGAAAAGGAAGTTGCCGGATTGGTTGTCGTCCGAGTTTTGGCCCACCGGTCTGGCGCCCGCGCGGGTGACGACGAGGCGGGCGGTGCTCGTGTAGAGCCGGGCTTCTGTGATGAGATAAGCGACCGCGAGCGCAAGGCAGATTGCCGCCGGTACGATGATCAGCACTTTCTGGCGGCCGAGCACGCGCAGCAGCCGGCCCGCGCCCGGCGTCGCGGGTTGCGGGGCTCCGGGCGCGGGGTCGGGCCGCGCCGGGAAGGAGCCGTCGGGCGGATTGGAATTGTGCTGAAGGATCGAAGGTCTCCTGAAAGCGCAATGAATGTACGGAACTGGCCGGTGTGAATCCAGTATAAGAGTATGTATGGCCGGCGCCTTGCCGCAAGCACAAAATCCTGCTCTACGCTGGGAACTGGCTGCGAAATCGGGCAAACTCTATGGTTGTTGCGGCGCGGCAGGCTGCCGGCGGTTGCCGGGGGCCTGATGTTATCGGGCACGGGATCGGGAGTATCGGCAAATCCAGCCGCGGCGTCGATATCTTACGGATTTCTACCGATACCCGAAGAGAAAGGGTTGTGGCGATGGGATTGGTCACGGTGCAAGTCTGGGACGCCACGGGCGCCAAGCGTCAGGAGGTGCAGATGCCTGACGATGCGCCCATTAACCGCATTCTGGCGGTGCTGCTGGAGAAGATGAGTTTTCCGCTTTACGCCCCGGACGGCCAGCCGCTGAGTTACAAACTTCATCATCGCGCCTCCGGAAAACAGTTGCTCGACGAGCAGAAGCTTTCCGACGTCGGCGTAAAAGACGGAGACGTGCTGCGTTTGCAACCGGAAATCACGGCAGGAAAGGGGCATGGCGCTTCCTGATTCCATCCTCGCGCAACCTGTCACGGGGGCGAAAGGTGCTGCGCGCCAGGAACTGGAACAAATCCGGATCACCGCCGGGGATATCGCCGGCGCGCCGTCGGAGGACCGCTTTCAACGGTTCGGGCTCATCAGTTGGTGGGACCAGAAGAAGCTCGCGAGCGCCAAGGTGTTGGTCGTCGGCGCGGGGGCGCTGGGCAATGAGGTGCTCAAAAACCTTGCGTTGCTCGGCATCGGCAATGTGTTCGTCGCCGACCTCGACCGCATCGAGAACTCCAACCTTTCCCGGTCCATTCTTTACCGGGCGGCCGACAACGGTGCGTTCAAGGCCGACGTCGCGGCCCGCGCGGCGCGCGACGTGTACCCCGACATGCGGGTGCAGCCTTTCGTGGGGAATGTCGTCTATGACCTTGGCGTCGGCGTTTACCGCTGGGCTGACGTCGTCATCGGCGGACTCGACAACCGCGAGGCCCGCCTTTCCATCAACCGAAATTGCTGGCGGGTAAATCGCCCCTGGATCGACGGCGCGATCGAGCAAATCCAGGGCACCGCGCGCGTCTTCGCCCCGGACGGCCCCTGCTACGAATGCACCATGTCGCAGACGGACTGGAAGCTGCTTCAGATGCGCCGCTCGTGCAACCTGCTTTCGCGACCGGAAATGGAACGCGGCAAAACACCCACCACCCCCACCATCAGCTCCATCATCGCGGGCGTGCAGTGCCAGGAAGCCGTCAAGCTGTTGCACGGGCTGGCGACGATCCACGGCCGCGGCTGGGTGTTTGATGGCTTAAGCACCGAATCCTATCAGGTCGAATTTCAGCGCAAGGAAGATTGCTACAGCCACGAAATTCTCACAGAAATCGTCCCGCTGGATGCCGGAGTGTCGGGCATTACCGCGCGCGAACTTCTGGCCGAGGCGTGCCGACGGCTCGGCCCGACTGCGGAGCTGGAGCTCGCGCGTGACGTGCTCGAAAAGCTTGTCTGCCCACGGTGCAGGCAGGAGGAAGTGCTCTTCGCGTCACTCGGCCGCGTGCCGGCGGAAAAGGCGCTCTGTCCGCGCTGCGACGGGGCCCGCCGGGATGTCGTCACGTTCTACAAAATTCGCGGTACCGAGGCGTTCCTCGACCGGCCGTTGGCGGAGATCGGCGTGCCGGCGTTCGACATCGTGATCGCGCGCACGCGCGATCGGGCGATCGGGCTGGAGCTTACGGGCGACGCCCCGGCCGTGCTCGGGCCGCTGGCTTCGTCGTACGTTTCCCCTCCCGAGACGGAGGGCCTGGAATGGGAATGACCAGTCGAAAGAAAAAAAAGGATTCGGCGGGTGACCAGGCCGCGCGGAGTGAGCCGCAGTTCGGGGCGACTCTCGCTTCCGGCGAAGAGGCCGTGCGTTCCAAGTCGCTGTTCCTGAAGGAGGGCAACGGCGGCCCCGACGCCGCGAGCCTCCGCCCCGGCGAATTCTCCCTGCGCATCCTGCCCAAGACCACCGGCCGGCGCGAATCGCGCTATCAGGTCATCTTCCGACAGTCCGTCCTCGACGAGATTCACCGCCACGGCCAAAGCTCCACCGACGCCGAGGTTTGCGGCGTACTCGTCGGGGACGTCTACCAGGACCGCACCGCACCCTGGGCCTACGTCGAACATTCCATCCGCGGCAACGGCGCGGTCGGCAAGCAGACCCAGGTCACCATCACCTCCGAAACCTGGACGCGCATCCACGAAACCCTCGAGCGCGATTATCCGGGAAAAAGAATCCTCGGCTGGTATCACACGCACCCCGGGTTCGGAATCTTCCTCTCCGGGATGGACTTGTTCATTCAGGATAATTTTTTCAATACGCCGTGGCAGTTCGCGTTTGTGTATGACCCCATCGGGGGCGACGAAGGCGTCTTCACCTGGCGCGCCGGAAAATCCGAGCGCGATGCGTTCCTCGTCGAACAAGACACCGAAACCCCGGCGGGCGACGCGCAACTCCCCGAGGCGATCGCAAAGCTCGCCAGCCGGCTCCGCGCGGTCGAACGGAAGCTGAAGGCGGTGTTCACCGTGGTCCTATTCATTATTCTGGCGGCGATCGTCCTGCCGATGCTGCTGTACGTGTTCGGCGTGCCATCCTGGCTGCCGCTTCCCGAGCCGCGGCGCGGGGCACCGCCGGCGTCCGTGCAACCGCGTGTGACGCCCGGCAACGGCGGTGTGCCGAAGGCTCAACTTCCAAATGATTCAGCCTCGATCAACAAGCCGCGGGTAACCACAATGGGTCGCCCGGCGACGCGCCCCGCTGATTTCGCCGGGCCGGAAACGTGGGGGCCGTCCAAGGGCGCGGTGCATTGAATAAATTGGATGGGGCTGTGCCGAGCGGCGAGTTGCGCTCATGGACATTTATGTAGGGTCCGCATTGCGGACCGTTTCTGTGTTTCCGATGGAGGAAATGGTCCGCGGTGCGGACCCTGCAAGTGCCGTATTATGATTCGACGCAACTCTACGTTCCGCCCCTCACCCTAACCCTCTCCCCCGGGTACGAGGGAGAGGGGACCGGAGGGTTGGCTAACCGTGGAAGTGACGGTGGAGTGCGGGGACAGAACAGCAGTGAGTCATGCCCGACGACAAGATCCTCATCTCCTGGGACGACCTTAACAGCCGCAAAGTCGAAGCGCGCTTGCGTGAACAGCAGGCGGTTGCACGCAACCGTGAATACGCGCAATTGAAGGAAGACGCCCTGCCGGTCGCCACCGCGCCGGCAAAACCGTCGATCTGGTCCAGTTCCATTTTTTACATGAGCGTGTTCGGGCTGATCGGCGGACTGCTCGCGTGGTCGGCGGGCGCGGTGGCGGTCGCGCCGCTGACATCGTATCTGGGCGCGGCGCTCGACTACCGGCCCAATGACCGGGCCGAGTCGGAAGCATTGCTTGCCGACATCCGGCAGATCGAGGCGGCACGGGTCGTCGGGCAACTGACCGACGAGCAGGCGCAGGGGTCGGCGGACGAGGTCCGCAGGGCGGGCCGGCGCAATCCTTACTTCCGCATCGCGACCGACGTGAATCTTTCTGAAGCCCAGCGGCAAGCCCGCCGTGAGACGGTGGAAGCCGGCGCGCGTCATGCGCGGTTTGTGATTGACGTCGTTTCCTACGGGGTGTGCGGGATGATGCTGGCGCTGTGCCTGACGGCGGCCGAGCCGCTCACGCAGCGCAAATTCGCCGCCGCCGCCCGTAGCGGCGCGGCCGGCGCGCTTCTGGGGCTCATCGGCGGCGCGGCCGCGGCGTTGCTGGCCGGACGCGTGTCCAGTGCCGGCAATGGGTCTGCGGGGTGGACGCGGCAGTTATTTGTCGATTCCGTGGAATGGGGCGCGATGGGGCTGTTTCTTGGCCTCGCGCCGGGGCTAATTCTTCGCAACGGAAGGAAGCTGCTCATTGGCGTCGCCGGGGGGCTGGTTGGCGGATTGATCGGCGGCGCGCTGTTCGCGCCGGTGCAGGCGCTGGCGCATCAGCCGCAAATCGCCAGGGGCTTTGCCCTCGTGGCGATCGGCGTGGTCGCGGGCCTGGCGACCGGGTACATCGAGAACGCCGCCAAGAGCGGCTGGCTGAAAGTCGCCACCGGAATCATCGCCGGCAAGCAGTTCATCCTCTACCGCAACCCCACCTACATCGGCAGCGCCCCCGACTGCCAGATCTACCTTTTCAAGGACCCGCAGGTTGGCAAGCGCCACGCCGCGATTCATCTGCTCCCCACCGGCATCGAAATCGAAAACCTCCCCCTGGGCACGGCCACCATCGTCAACGACCGCCCCGTCGCCCGCGCACGCATCAAAAACGGGGATCAAATCAGAATCGGGGGCACCTGCTTTCATTTCCAGGAAAAACGGCCGCGGGGGAAGTAGGAGGCTAGGGGAAGAAGCCGCGGGAAAGATACCGGGAGCCAGGAGCCAGAAGAAGGAAAGCGGGACGCACGCTGACACTTGCGGCGCGGATTCGTGTTTCATTGCCGCGGGTTTGGTACAATCCGCCCGGCGTCAACTGACCGATTGTTTTGTTGCCAGGGAAGGCCATTTAATTTCCTGATTCTGGCTTCCGGCTCCTGGCTTCTGACTCCTAGCTTTCCTCATCCCATGTCCATCCTCATCATCGAACAAGACGGCAGGCGGCAGGCGGGGGTACTCTCGGGGCGGGTGTTGATCGGGCGGATGGACATCAACACGGTCGTAGTCGATGACCGTTCCGTCTCGCGCATTCATGCCTGGATCGGAGTGCAGAACGGCAGCTATTACGTCTCCGACAGCGGCAGCCGCACCGGCACGTTCCTGAACGGCCGGCCCGTGCGCAACCGCCACGTCCTTTCCGACGGCGATGAAATCTACATCGGCCCGCTACGGCTGACTTATCATTCCGACGCAAAGCCGCCGCTGGGGACCGAGCAAATTGATCTCGCCCCGCGCTCGCAGGAAGAGTTGTCCGTGGGCAAGGGCATGTTCATGGAATGCGCCTGCGGCGCGCCGCTTTGGATGCCGAGGACGTTTTTTGGCGCCGGGCAGTGCCGCCACTGTGGAAACAAGGTGGAGCGGCGTCAGGGCGACGTCACGCCCGTGGCATCCCGAAGGGCTCAAGTCACCATGCCCGCGCAGGTGGCCGCGCCGGATCTCGAACCCGAGCCGGAACCTGAGGCTATAGGGGAACCTGCAGGGCAGCCGCAGCTCGACCCGCTTGCGATGGGCCAGGACGACAGTTTCGATGACTTGTTGGAAGAATCGCTTCCCTCGGCGATGGTGCCCGATTCGGTCGAAGAGCCGGAGGAGCAGACGATCGCCATGGCGCCGGTTGAACACGTGCCGCCCGCCCCCGCATCGACCGAGGATGCGCCGCTCGCGCTCGAATGGGACGAAATTGCGCCCATCGCCCTCGCATCGGACGAAGATACGCCGGTCTCGCTCAAATCGACCGAGGATGTGCCGCTCGCGCTCGCGTCGGGTGACGATGCGCCGCTCTCGTTCGCATCGACCGATGATGGGCCACTCTCCCTCGCATGGGACGAGGATCCGCCGCGATCCGTCGCGTCGGTCGATCCCGCGCCGCACGCCTTCACATCAGGAGAGGATGGGCCGATCCCGATCGAGGAAGAGCCGCAGCGCTTCGTTCTCCCGCCCGAGCCCGCGACGACCGCCGTCGCCACCACGCAAAAA
Source organism: Phycisphaerales bacterium (assembly GCA_028288945.1). GTDB lineage: Bacteria > Planctomycetota > Phycisphaerae > Tepidisphaerales > Tepidisphaeraceae > RYN-428. The sequence goes on along the minus strand of JAQGHH010000462.1, from coordinate 4,711 downwards.
AAAACGACAGAGAAAACAGGGAAGAAGCCGCCGAAGAGCGATCCGATGTGCGGGGTGTGCCATTCGACGATCAGCATCTTCGAGGAGACGGCGGAGTGTCCGTCATGCGGGCTCCCGTTTCACACGGACTGCTGGGCGGAAAACCGCGGGTGCTCCGCCTACGGCTGCCCGCAGGTGGGGGCGCTGGAGGAGAAGGCCCCGTCATGAGCGCGCAAACCGGGACGATCAGTTTCGCGTGCCCGCAGTGCGGCCGGCCGTTCTCCGTGCCTTCCATCTATGCCGGCCGGAAAGCCGCCTGCAAATCCTGCGGCGGAAAAATCGTCGTGCCGTCCCCCGTTGATCTCGCGCCGACCGGCGACGGCCCCCCGACCCCCCAGCCCGGCGACACCGTCCGCGCCGTCGCGAGCGGCGAGCTATCCACTGAAGCACTAAGAGAACAGATCCTCAGCGACGAGGCGATTCCCCCCGCCGCTCCCGCGAGGCCCCTCCGCCCGGCCCCCATGCCGCCGGTGCCCGAAACGCAGACGCCGCCGCCCTATGTCGCGGCTGCATCTCCCGTAGTTCCGGAGTCCGACAGTTCGCACTTCGCTCCCGTCGAAGAAATCTCGCCCGCGCCATTGGATCATGAGCCGGCTGCTGTGGAAATAGCGCCGGCAGTCTCCGAGCCCCCGCCCGAGCGGCCCGCCCCGACGCCGCAGCCTCATCCCGTGGATTCTCCGGCGACAATGCCGACGACGCCCCGGCTTCCGGTGCGTACCCGCCGGCTCATTGCGGACGCGGGGCAGATGGCCGGCGCATTTACCGATTTCCGCGCCATCCGCATCAAGTCAACCGTCGGCGACCCGCCCGAGGTGTACCAGATCGAATACAAAATCGCCGGCCTTCAACGCGGCCGGCGTGCCAACAAGCCCAAAAAGCAGAACACCCACCTCGTCGAAATCCGCCTCACCAGCGACTACCCGCGCCTCGCCCCGCAATGCCGGATGCTCACCCCCGTCTTCCACCCCAACATCGACGAAACCACCATCTGCGTGGGAGACCACTGGACGGCCGGGGAACGGCTTGTGGATCTCGTCGTCCGCATCGGCGAAATGCTTGCCTACCAGGCTTACAACATTAAGAGCCCGCTGGACGGAGAAGCCGCGATGTGGGCGGATCTCAATCCCGAAAGGCTTCCCACGGACGCGCAGAATTTACGTCCCGCGAGTCGGGCCGAATAGGTTCGCCACACGCGCCGTTTTCGTTACAGTATTGGTGCCACTGTTTCCCGGCGGCCTGCAGAGTTCGCCGGCGCTTCGTACAGATTTCACTCTATTGGCCTGATCGGAGACCGCGATGCCCAGGTTGCGGATGCGGCGTCAGATGTTCGGTGCCGCCGCTTGTGTCGTCCTCGTTCTCGGCGTGCTGCTTGCCTCCGGTCCGTATGGCTGCAACCGCGGCATCGCCGCCGATGAGGTCGTCGTATATTGCGCTGTCGATGAGCCCTACGCCTCGCAGATCTTCGCCGAGTTTGAGAAGCAGACGGGCATTCGCACCACCGTGCAGTACGACATCGAGTCGAGCAAATCGGTAGGTCTGGCCGGCAAGCTTGAGGCGGAATCCGAGCACCCGCGGGCGGATGTGTGGTGGGGCAGCGAAGCGTTTTTGAGCGTGCGGCTGGGCTCGGAGGGTGCGCTCTCGCCCTACAAGTCCCCCGCCGCCGCCGACATCCTCGCGCAATTCAAGGACGCCGACGGACTCTGGACGGGCACCGCCCTGCGGGCGCGGGTCCTCGCAGTCTCGATGAAATCGCCTCCCCCCTTTCCGATCACGGGCATGGGCGATCTGGCCGACCCCCGGCTGAAAAACAAGGTCGCGATGAGCCGCCCCACCGCCGGGGCGACCGGCGCGCACCTCGCGACGCTCTACACCGTCTGGGGTCCGGAGAAGGCCGCCGCCTTCTGTCGGGACTTGCACGGCAATGGCATCGCCCTGCTCGGCGGCAATGCCGAGGTCGCCGACCAGGTCGGCGCGGGCACCTACAGTCTGGGCTTGACTGATAACGACGACGTCACCAACGCCTCCGCCAACGGCGGCCGTCTTTCGATGGTCGTACCCGACCAAGACGGCCCCGGAACGCTCGCCATGCCGACGTCCGTCGCTCTCGTGAAAGGGAGCAAGCACGAGCAGAATGCGAAGAAGCTGATCGACTTCCTCGTCGGCAAGCAGGTCGAGCGAAAACTGATCGACCTCAAATTCGCCCGCTGGAGCGTCCGCGGCGGCGAAGGCGAAGCCATCAAAGCAATCGAAGTCGATTACCACGCCGCGGCAAAGATCTACGCCCGCGCCCAGCGCGAAGGCGAAGCACTGCTCGAGGGGCGTTAGACTCGTTCGAGCCGAATGCCGCCACTCTCCCTCTCCCTCGTACTCGGGGGAGAGGGCTGGGTGAGGGGCCGAGCGTGAGGGCACGTGTTTGGCAATGAAAGCGCAACTCGGCATTCCGCCCCTCACCCCAACCCTCTCCCCCGAGTACGAGGGAGAGGGAGTCAGACGGGCTCCGACGCTCGCGCCACAATTTAGGTTTACCGGAGTACCACGAACGTATGACTCCCATGCAAGAAAGGCCCTCCCGCTTGCGTCGAATCGACTGGTCTTCGGTTGCCGCGGCCGCACCGGCGGTCGCGGTGATGTGCGTGTGCAGCGCGCTCCCGCTCGCGTGGATGGCCGGTGCGCTGCTGTTGCACCCGGAGGTGCGAAGAGAGCTCGCGCTGAACAGTTTCCGCGCGACACTGCTGGGCCGCACGCTCGGCTACAACGGAGCGGCCGCTGTGCTCGCCACCATGATGGGCCTGCCCGCCGCCGTGGTCCTGGGGCGCGGGCGGGGGCCGGTGGCGCGGGCGCTGTGGGTGCTGCTGCCCGCGGCGCTGCTGCTCCCCTCGCTTGCGTACGGATACGGGTGGAAACAGCTCGCCCGCATGGGCCTGCCGGCGTTGCAGTGGCTCGGTGAAACGCAATTTCATCTGCCGCTGCTGGGCGCGTTTCATCTGCCGATCCAAATCGATTTCCGCCCCAACGGCCCGGCGGACGTTTTCCGCTGCATCTGGTCGCTGGCCGCGTGGCTCTGGGCGGTCCCCGCCGGGCTCATTGGGCTTTCGCTCCGCAGGATGGACACAGGCGTGCAGCAGCAGGCGCTTCTCGACGGCGCGCTGTGGCGCGTGACGTTGCGGCAACTGGCCGGGCCGATCATCGCGTCGTTGGCCGTCGTCACAGTTTTGGCCAGCCAGGAATTCGCCGTCTATGAGCCGACGGGCATCAGCGTGGTCGCCACCGAAGTGCGGATGGTCTTCGACACCGGCTCGATCAGTTCGGCGGACAATTCGATCGCCGGACCGATGGTGTCGGGGCAAGGATTGCAGTCGTCGGGCCAGGCCGCCCGCGCCGCCGCGGCTGTGGCGACCGCGGCCCCGATGCTGCTGGTCACCATTGCCCTGGCCGTCCTTGCGGCCTGGGGCGCTCGCCAGGTTTCTGCCGCCGAATCACTGGAGGTCGGCCGCTGGCCGCGCATCCTCGATGCCCCGCGCTGGGCTTCGATCACGACCCTGCTGCTGCTCATCCTGAATGTGGCCGTCCCTGTCGCGTCGCTCATGGCGTCACTACGGGTCGCGCCCGATCCGATCAAAATGGCCCAGGAATTCGGCCCGCAGATCAGCGGCGCGATCTTCGTAGCCGTCATTGCGGCGCTCGTCGCGACTTTAGCCGCCTTCTCTTCCGCCGGCCGCTGGACTCGCGGCCTTCTCACGCTCACCGGCGCGAGCTTCCTCATCGGCGGCCAGCTCCTGGCCATCGCGCTGATCCGCCTGTTCAACCGTCCGGGCCTGAGCTTTTGGGCCTACGACACCGCCGTGCTAACGATCATCGCGTACGTCGGCCGCTTCGGCTGGATCGCCTTCTCCACCGGCCGGGGCACCTGGTCGCAGCCCTGGCGCGAGCTGCGCGAAATGGCCGCGGTGGACGGCGCGGGCACGCTGCGGGTTGCCGTCTCGGTCGTCTGGCCGCTGGCATGGCCGACCCTCCTCGCCGGCGGCGTGCTCGTGGGCGCGCTCTCGCTCACCGAAGTGCCCGCCACGGTGCTGCTCATGCCGCAAAACCCGCAGGTCCTTACCCCCACGATGATGACGTGGGTCCACGCCCAGCGCTCCGACCCCATGATCGAGGCGTCGCTGGTCATGATGGCCGTGGTGCTCGTCCCCGCGCTGGCCGCCATCGCGCTGACCGCCATCGGCCTGCGCCTCACTCGCCGGGGGTTGCAGCGGCCTGGGTGAATGCCGGGCGGGTCAGTCCGTTTCGCCCGCGCCGTCGTTTGTCCTTGTCCATCTTCCGCCCGACGACGGCTGACCCGCCCTGGCGGCCTTCGGATTGGTTAAGCGAGCTTCTGCTTACGACGAATCTCCCTATAGCACGCACCCCCTCGGGCCGTGCGGGAGATCGTCACCATGATGGACGTTTTCGGCATCGCACTCTCGGGCATGCAAGCCGCCCAGACCCAGCTCAATGTGGCGGCCAATAATATCGCCAACGCCGACACCCCCGGCTACCAGTCTCGCCGGGCCGATCTGGTCGAGCTCTCGACGAGTGGCGTCGGCGTCGCCGGCTTTACCACCGACACCGCCTCCGCCGATCCTAAAGCCGGAGGCACCAAAGGGTCGAACCTCGATCTCGCAACGCAGTTGGT
>JAQGHH010000461.1 GCA_028288945.1 Phycisphaerales bacterium | reverse complement strand
CGAATCTACACGCCGCCGCCGGCGACGCCCTCCGCTCGGCCGACCGGTATCAGAGCGAAGTCCACTTCATACAAAACACTTTCGCCGGTCTGTCGGCGGGCAGCATCCTTGTGCTGCTGGCACTGGGTTTGTCGATCATTTTCGGCCTCATGGGCGTGATCAACATGGCCCACGGCGAGTTCATGATGGTGGGGGCGTTCACCACGTACGTCGTTGCCGAAGCCTTCAAAGCGTATTTGCCGGGGGCCTACGACTACTACCTGCTGGCGGCGATTCCTGCGGCGTTCGTCGTGGCCGGGGGCGTGGGGTTCATCGTCGAGTGGCTCGTCATTCGCCATCTCTACGGGCGGCCGCTGGAAACCCTGCTGGCGACGTGGGGCGTCGGATTGTTCCTCATCCAGGCGGTGCGCTGGAAATTCGGCGACACGCTTTCCGTCACCCCGCCCAAATGGATGGAGGGCGGCGTCGAGGTCGCGCCCGACCTGGTCTTTCCGCTCAACCGCGTCTTCATCATCGGCTTCTGCGGCTTGTGCATCGCCGTGGTCTACTTCATGGTCAATCGCACCAAGCTGGGCCTGATGCTTCGGGCCACGACGCAGAACCGCGAGATGGCCGCGGCCCTGGGCGTGGCGACCCGGCGGGTGGACGGGTTCACCTTCGCGCTGGGCGCGGGATTGGCCGGCCTCGCGGGCGTCGCGGTGCCGCTTTACAACAAGATCAACCCGAGCATCGGGCAGGAATACATCGTCGATTCATTCATGGTGGTCGTCGTGGGCGGCGTCGGTAAACTCGCCGGGGCCGTCTGGGCCGGCCTGGGCTTGGGGTTCCTCGGCAAATACATCGAGCCGATCCTCGGCTCGGTGCCGTGGCTGGCGTCGGGGGCATCGGTCATCGGGAAGGTGTTGGTGCTGGCGCTGATCATCATCTTCCTGCAGCGACGGCCGCAGGGTTTGTTCCCGCCCAAGGGGAGGGTCGCCGATGCTTGATACACCGCCGGCCCCCCCCGACAAAGAGCAACCGACAGCCGAGGACGCGGCCCGCTCGCTGCAGCTCTATCAGTCGTCGCAAACATTCCTGCTCCGCACGCCCGACCCGCGCGTCTATTGGCTTCGCGCCGCCACCATCGGCGGAGTTCTCCTGTTCTTCTTCGGGATCATCCCCACGCTCGTCGCGGCGGGGGCCGTGCCCGAGTACAAGCTCAACATCCTCGGCAAGTACCTTTGCTTTGCGATCGTAGCATTGGGCATCGATCTCATCTGGGGCTATACGGGGCTGCTCTCGCTCTGCCAGGCGCTCTTCTTCGCATTGGGCGGCTACGCGATGGCCATGCACCTGAGCCTCAAGCAGGGCGGCGGCGACGTGCGGCCCGAATACAACAACATCCCGCAGTTCATGTTCTTCAACAACGTCAAAGAACTGCCCGGCTTCTGGAAGCCCTTCGCGTCCATGTCGTTTTCTTTCGTGGCCGCGATGCTTCTGCCCGGACTGGCGGCGGCGATGTTCGGCTTCTTCATCCTCCGAAGCCGCGTGAAGGGCGTTTACTTTTCGATCATCACGCAGGCCCTGGCATGGGCGGCGTACCTGCTCATCAGCCGCAACGAGATGCTCCTGGGCGGCACCAACGGCCTGACCAACTTCTACAAGCCGATGATGCAGGATCGTCACTGGATCATCAGCCTCTACCTTCTCACCCTCGCGGCGGTGTGCGCGGCGTACTTCGTCTGCCGGGCCGTTGTGAAGTCGCGCCTCGGCCGTGTGCTCATCGCGGTGCGCGACAAGGAGACGCGCCTCTATTTCGCGGGCTATAAGCCGTACGCGTTCAAGGTGTTCGCCTTCTCGGTCGGCGCGATGCTGGCGGCGATGGGGGGAATGCTCTACTCACCGCAGGTGGGGATCATCACGCCGCAGGACATGAACGTCGAAGCGTCCATTTTCATGGTCGTCGGCGTGGCGGTCGGCGGCCGCGGGAAACTGTGGGGCGCGGTCTTCGGCGCCCTGCTCATGAACGTCGCCCGATCTTCCCTCAGCTCCGACCTGCCCACGCTCTGGCCTTTCGTGCTGGGCGGGGTGGCGGTGACGGTCGTGCTCTTCTTCCCCGAGGGTTTCGTCGGGATCTGGGACAAAATGGAACGGCAGATTTCCGCGGGGGCCGGCGTCCTGGCATCCGCGATCACGGCCCTGCCTTTGGTTGCGGTCGCACTTTTCGTCATACTCCAGGCGCTCGGATTGATGCCCTCCTTCCTGGAAGGCTCCTTCGTCCGTATCCTCGGCATCCCGCTAAAATACTGGGCATTGGTGGCGATCCTCGGAGGGGTGGCGGCAACAAGCGTCGCCGACAAAAAGTCCGCGCAGCGTCGTGGGCGCGGGTTTGCCGTAGTACCCGTGACAGCCGGCCCGGCCGGCGGGGGGGCATAGCAATGGTTGCCGCGGTTCAGGCTACAGCGGTTTCGGCGGGGCACATGGTCGAACTGAAGGATGTGCTCGTCTCCTTCGACGGCTTCAAAGCCCTCGACATCAATTCGTTTTCCGTCGACCGCAACGAGCTGCGCGTCGTCATCGGCCCCAACGGGGCAGGCAAGACCACGCTCTGCGACGTCATCAGCGGCAAGACGCGCGTCACGGCTGGGAAAGTCCATTTCGACGGTGTGGATACCACGCACCTGCCTGATGTGGAGATCGCCCGCCTGGGCGTCGGCCGCAAGTTCCAGACGCCGACCGTCTTCGACAGCCTGACCGTCTACGAAAACATGGAGCTCGCCCTCCCCGGCCGGCGCAACGTCTGGCGCAACCTCTTCGGCAGCGAAACCACCGCCCAGCGCGAGCAGATTTTCTCGATATTGAATCGCGTCAACCTGCTCCCCGACCTCAACACCCCGGCCAAGTACCTCAGCCACGGCCAGCGCCAATGGCTGGAGATCAGCATGCTGATCGTCGCCGACCCCAAACTGTTGTTGGTCGACGAGCCTGCCGCCGGATTGACCGACCG
>JAQGHH010000436.1 GCA_028288945.1 Phycisphaerales bacterium | reverse complement strand
AGCTCGAACCAGTCGTACTGGTCGTTCGTGCACAAGTCCCCGGCGTTGTGCGGGTCGGCGCAGACGAGGATGCCGTCCTTCACCTGCCAGCCGGGGAGGACTTCCTTGCGCTTGAAGGTGTGCCACCCGTCGAGCGATTTGCCGTCGAACAAAAGCTTCCAGCCAGCCTTCTTTTCGTCATCGGTCAGGGTGTTCAGCGGACCGGCCTCCTTCTCGGCGGCGGGCTTGGCGTCCGCCAGAAGGCCGTCGGCACCGGGCTTGCGTGGAGCGGCGGCCTTAGCGACGAGAGCGTCCTTCCATTCCTGGCCCAATTCGTCGGCGGTCTTGCGCGTGTATTCCTTCCAAACATCGTCGCTGTATTTCCCTTGGCGCATCGCGGCGTTCAACTGCTTGACGATGTCCTTGTCATATTTCTCGGTAACAAAATTCAGGAAATTGGCGCCGACGCGATACGGGCTGTCGTATTTGGCGTTGGCCGGGTCGCGCACGCGGTCGGCGCCGTGAGACTGCGGCTCAAATTTGAACCACCGGATGTAGTCGGGGATCGCCTCGACCAGCCAGCCGGGAGGACGTTTGGCGTCCGGGTTGTTGCGCCGCGCACGGCCGTACTGCTGCACGACGTGAACCATCTCATGCACCACCGCGCCGACTGCCTCTCCTTTTAGATTCCTGCGGAACCAGGGCGCCGCGCACATGATCCGGGTTCCGCCCGTGGCGGCGACCCCATGGCCCGGGTCCTCGATGATCAGCGTGAACTTCGCCGGCGCGGTGAAATCATCGCTCGAGAGAATGTCGACGATGACCGGATACCACTTGAGCATCACGGGGCCCAGCGTGTTGTCGGCCCAGTCTTTCAGATCGGGGGCTTGCGACGAATCGATGGTGATTTCGTATTTGCCGTCCGTGGTGTGGAGGACGGTCGGGGCGACGGGCGCCTCGGCCGCGGCGGCGTTAGCGCCGATAATTTCGATCTCGCTGTAGAACGTGTTGCCGAAGGGGTCATCCCCTTCGGTGCGGGAGATGTCGAAGAGGAAGTAGCGGAATTTACCCAGGCTCCCGGCGGGGTCGGAGGTGCTGACGCCATACTGGCCGCCCGGGTCACCGGCCTTGGGCCGCGTGTCCACGGTCGTCAAAAGCTTCCAGCCGCTCTTTTCGGGGTCGGCCCCTTTCTTCGGGGCGGCGTCGAATTTCTTGTCCGATCCGTCGCTGGCGTACAGCTTATAGACCTGCGCGGCGCGTGTGCTGGGGTGCCACGAATACGTGTTGATCTGCTTGATCTCCATCGCGCTGCCCAGATCCACCTCGAGAAGGCCCCCGTCGGCGTTTTGCGCGAAGAAGAAATTTTCGGGGGGTTGATCCTGCTCAGTGGGGAGCTTTCCGTCGTTGAGCTTTTCGAGGTCGCCGCCCATGTCGTCCCGCTCCCCATCGACGACGGTGAACTTCGCCTTCGTGGCGGCACTGGCCTTGGACAAAGCCGATACGTTCTTGAACTTGAATTCGGCGGTCGCGTGTTCGTTGTCGTTGTGGTCAACGACGGTCTTCACCTCCGCGAAAGAGGCAACGGACGCGCAAAAAACGACGCAAGCCCCCAGCAGCAACGCGCGGCATGGTTTCATGAAAGTCTCCTCGAACCGAAACGGGAATTGGCCGGAATTTGGAACAGTGATACCTTGCAACCACGAGACGGGCAATTGTTTCACAACGGATGTAAGCCGGCCCGCACGTCTTCGCAAATGGCCGGGTCCGTTAATTGACGTCGTTCAGTCGCTCGGTGCCCCCCCTGCGGCAGCTTGTCGCAGGCTGGAAGCGATCGGTGGCTGTCCCATAGAATGCGCCTCAATGAACGGTGGCGGAACACTCACAGCATCGCAACAGGCCTGGCCGGAGTCGGCCTCCAGTGAGCCGCGCGCGGGTGGACTGTGGCTGCCGGCCCTTTCGTTGTGCAAGCGCGAGCTGGTGCGGTTTTTGCGCCAGCGGCATCGGATCATCGGCGCGCTGGCTACGCCGATTGTCTTCTGGCTGCTCATCGGCGCAGGAATGGGACGCAGCTTTCACGTGGAGGGCATGCCCGGCGGGGCCAGCAGCAGCTATCTCCAATACTTCTTCCCCGGCACCGTTCTGATGATCCTGCTGTTCACCGCGATCTTTTCAACCATCTCGATCATCGAAGATCGGCGCGAAGGGTTCCTGCAATCGGTACTCGTGGCGCCCGTTCCCCGGATGGCGATCGTGCTGGGAAAAGTGCTCGGGGGGACGGTGTTGGCGTTCGGACAGGGGTTGATTTTTCTGCTGCTCGCGCCGCTCATCGGCATGCCGATGTCGGCGGCGGGGTTCGTGGCTTCCTGCGTGATGATGTTCATCATCGCATTTGCGCTGACGGCGTTGGGCTTCTGCATCGCGTGGCGGATGACCTCGACACAGGGGTTTCACGCGATTATGAACTTGTTTCTAATGCCGCTCTGGTTTCTGTCTGGCGCGATGTTTCCGCCGCAGAATGCCTGGGGCGGCTTGCGGTGGCTGATGCGGCTCAACCCGCTGAGCTACGGTCTGGCCGGGCTCTGGCGGGCGATGTACTGGGGGCGCGAAGGGCAACTCTCGGCCCTGCCGGGCTGGGCGCCGATCTTGACGATCAGCGCCGCGTTCGCGGGGGTGATGTTCCTTCTCGCCAGCACAATGGCGTCGGCGCGCACCCGAGCGGACTTGCAGTCGTAGGATGTAGGTTCGGCTCCGCCGAACATTCCGTCGTTCGCAGAGAAATTTTCGGCGGAGCCGAAGCTAAAAGATACCGACTACGAATCACGGGCGGGCCGCCCGTGCCACGAAAAGACACGTGCCACGTTAAGACATAGGACTGACGTTTGATGGCCGACACACCGACCCAACCCGCAGTGAATGTTGATCCCGCCCAGGGCGAACCATCGCCGCCGAGCAAGGCACAGCGCGTCATTTCCATTTCGCTCTGGGTCGTGTTGGTGCTGGTGATGGTCGGCGTGATCGCCGGCCGCTTTGTGCCGACCCATCCCGAGATCCCCGTGCTGTTCCCCGCCGCAACGTTCGCGCTGACTGATCAGAACGGCAAGCCGTTCGGCGCCGAGCAGCTCCGCGGCAAGCCGTACATCTGCGACTTTATCTTCACCACCTGTGGCGGGATCTGCCCGATGATGTCGCACAAGATGGCCGAGCTTCAGAAACAAACCCCCGCCGGCGTGCAGCTCGTTTCATTCACGGTGAACCCGGAAACCGACACGCCCCCCGTGCTGAAAAAGTATGCCGGGGAGTATGGCGCGGATGAAACGCGCTGGCACTTTCTTACCGGCACGCCCAAACAGATGACCGATGCGGTCAACGGAATGAAGCTCCCCTACGAGGCGGCCACGCCGGGCATGTCGATCGGCCACAGCGACAAGTTCCTGCTCATCGATGGCGACGGCAGCGTCCGCGGCGTCGCCGACAGCAATGAGCCCGAGGCGATGAAGCGGCTCATCTCCGACGCCAAATGGCTCGCTGGCACACGCAAGGGGCGCGGGTGATCGATCCTTCTTCCGCTCATCTCTGGTGGCACGCTCTGCCGCGGATCAACGCGAGCCTGAACGGCGCGAGCGCCGTGATGCTGATGGCGGGGCTGGTGATGATTAAGCGCCAGTGGGTGAAGGCCCACGCGACGATGATGATCAGCGCGCTGGTGACTTCAGCGGCATTTCTCACCTGCTACCTTCTTTACCACACGATGAAGGCCCGGCACGGGGAATTGGTTACCACGTTTCCCGCAGGCCCGTGGAAGCCGTATTACCTGACGCTCCTGACCTCCCATACGATCCTGGCGGTGGTGATTCTGCCGCTGGTGCTCGGGTCGTTCTGGTTCGCCTGGCGTCGGCGATGGGACGCGCACAAGCGAATCAGCAGCTTCACCTTCCCCCTCTGGTTGTATGTTTCCGTGACGGGCGTGGTGGTATATTGGATGCTCTACCACTTAGCGCCAACATTGCGGTAAGGGCGGGCGTAGAGAGGGATGACTCACGAGGTGATGATGCGACGCGGCCAAGTTTTGCTCTGTCTAACACTGGTCCTGGCCCTGCACTCGGCGGCGATTGCCTGCCCGATGTGCAAGGACTCGATCGCCAACACCGACGCCGCCAGCGCCGGCAGCCTGCCGGGCGGATTCAACACGAGCATTTTCATCATGCTGGGGGCGTTTCTCGGAGTGCTGGGAATGGTCGCGGGCGTGATCGTCAAGGGCGTCCGCGGGCGGTAAACGAGCGGGCGATCTCGGATACGCGCTACGATCGCGATTCAAAACCTCACCACCCTCCAATCCAAAGTCATGTGGCACAGCCGCCCCCGGCTGTGTCTTCTGTTTGCGCCTGCGGCGAACCACAGCCGGGGCGGTTGTGCCACACAGTATTGATGAAGGCGATGTCAGCTGTGCCAGATCAGATGCCGGCGAAATTCGACAAAATCTGGAGGCCCGCCTTCTGGCTCTTTTCCGGGTGGAACTGGGTGGCGAAGACGTTGTCGCGCCAAATGCTGCTGACGAAAGGGCGGCCGTAGTCCGTCGTGGTGGCGATGAGGGACGGATCCTCCGGCACGACGTAATAGCCGTGGACGAAGTAGACGCCGCTGCCTGGGGGCAGGCCGTTGAAGATGGGGGCGGCGCGCTGGATGTCGAGCTGGTTCCAGCCCATGTGGGGGACTTTCAGGCCGAGGGTTTCGTCCACGTCGAAGCGTACGCATTTGCCGCGGAAAACGCCCAGACCGCGGTGCTCGCCGTCTTCGTTGCCTACGTCGAAGAGCATTTGCAGGCCGAGGCAAATCCCGAGAAACGGTTTGCCGCTTTCGATGTGCCGGACGATCGGGCCGGCCAACTCCTTCTCGCGCAGCGTGGCGACGGCGTCTTGAAACGCCCCGACGCCGGGGAGGACGATCTTGTCGGCCCGCTCGATTTCCTCCGGCCGGGAGATGATGTCGGCGCGGTGCCCCACGTGCTCAAACGCCTTTTGCACCGAGCGAAGGTTGGCCATCCCGTAATCGACAATCGCAATCCGCATGCTCATCACCAGCGGATGATACTCAGAGATCCGGAGAAAAACGAACCCGCATTCGGATGAAGGATGCTTCGATCAACCCCAAGAAAATACGACCACAGATTACACAGATTTCACAGATTAAAGACAGCGTAGCTGAGCCAGTCTTTTAATCTGTGAAATCTGTGTAATCTGTGGTCGTATTGGTTTCACATCGCTGGCCGTAGTACCGGTCAAAGAACGCGATTCGACGCGGCAAGCCTCTTCGCGGTACAACACCCTCAATGACCCGCGGACTTGCCATCGAAACCTCCGGCCGGCTGGGCTCCGTCGCGATTGCGGAGGACGGCGTTGTCGTGGCCGAGGACACCTTTGCCCACGGCCTCAAGCACGCGGCGGAGATGGTGCCGCGGATCGACGCATTACTGAAATCCCACGGTTGGGCCCCGGCCGACGTGCGGGAGATTTACATTTCCGTGGGGCCGGGGTCGTTCACGGGATTGCGGATCGGCGTCACACTCGCCAAGACGCTGGCCTTTGCCACGGGGGCGAAGATCGTGGCGGTGCCGACGGTGCAAGTGCTCGCCCGCAACGCCCCGGCCGAGGCGCGAGATGTGGTGATCGTGCTGGATGCCAAACGCGATCAGATCTTCACCGCCCGATTGCATCGGGAAAATTCCGACCAATGGGCAATCGCAGAGCCGGCACATCTGGGATCACTGGCGGAAATGCTTTGCCGCAGCCCGCGGCCGGTGTATCTGATCGGGGAGGGGATACCGTATCACGAGAAGTTCTTGCCGACGGGGGACGCTTCGGCGATCGTGACCCCCGCGGAGCTTTGGAGAGCGGGGGCGGCGACCGTCGCCGGAATCGGCTACGCGATGGCGTTGGCGGGGGAGTTCACCGATCCGCAAAAGCTCACGCCGCTTTATATTCGCAGACCCGAAGCGGAAGAGAAGTATGAGGCCGCCCACAAGTAAGAATTACATTCGCGAATAGAAGAATACGGCGAGCAGGCAGCCGATCGATCCGCAGACGATTCCCGCGATGGCCATGCCTTTGCCGCCGCCTTCCACGCCGCTCTTGTTGACCTGGTTATAGCCGATGATTCCGAAGATGATGGCCAGGATTGCCGGCAGCAGCGCGCAGGCGGCGGGGAGGCCGATGATGCCCAGCACCAGCGACGCGACGCAAAAACCGTTGCTCGTCCCGGCGGCTTCGAGCGTGGTGCCTTCCATTGTGAAGGGCATGCCGCAGCTCTTGCAGTTATTGGCCGAGATCAAACTCGGGCCGCCGCAACGCGGGCACTTAATCGAGAGCTTGCCATCGGGGCCGCGGAGGATTTGCGGCGCGCGGTCGCCGGCCGCGGCGTAGGCGTGGACGGGGTGGGGGTCCTGCTTGATGATTTGGCGCGTCTTGGGGTCGATCAGGCGGCCATAGCGGTCGAGGATCGGAATGGTGATATTGTTGCCGCAGGTGGGGCATTGGCCGTCCTGGGCGCCCATCGCTTCGGTGGCTTCCAAGCGGGAAGAGCAATATCCGCAGTTGAATCCGTAGCGTTTGCCCCCGACACGCCCGCCGCCAAAGCCCTGGGGCTGGCCGGCGAAGCCGCCTTGCCGGACGGCTCCCGCCAGCGCATCGAGATTGCTTGCCGCGACGGCCGGGGCCGCCTGCGGCTGACCGGCCGGCACGCGGAGGGTCGTCAGGCACGTCGGGCAACGGACGAGTTGCCCCGCCTGGGCATCCTCGGCCGAGAGCGACGTACGGCAGACGTGACAAGCGAATACGGTCATAAACCCTGATGGTAATCGTACGAAGTGCAAGGCCGCGGGGCAACGGGGTTTGGGGCGGGAGGGATTGAGGTTTAAGGGTTCAAGAGTTTGGGCGGTTTAGGCAGCAGGAAGAATCGAGTGGATAACGTCGGGCTCTTCTGGTGGCCTTGGCTTTCGGTGTTACGCCTTCCCTCCGCTCCCGAACCTTTAAACCCTTGAGTCCTGAAACTCTTCAACCCTTTGACCCCTCAACCTTTGAACCCTTGCCGACTGACGTATAATGAAGGCGGCCAATTTTCGGCCGCTGGTTTGTTGGGAATCTCATGCTCGAATCATTGCAAACGAAATTCGGCGACGTGTTCCGTGGCCTCTCGGGGCGCGGACGCATCAGTGAAGAGAACATCCGCGAAGCCATGCGCGACGTGCGCACGGCGCTGCTTGAGGCCGACGTCAACGTCAAGGTCGTCAAGGACTTCACTGACAGGATCCAGGAAAAGGCCATCGGCCAGGAGGTCATCCGGAGCCTCAAGCCCGCCGAGCTGATGGTGAAGATCGTCTACGACGAGCTCGTCGAGCTGATGGGGCCGGTCGATACGCAGATCTATTACGTTCAGCCGCCGCCCACGGTCATCATGATGTGCGGCCTGCAAGGCTCGGGCAAAACCACCACCTGCGGCAAGCTCGCCAAGTTCCTCGTGGGCAAGGGGCATCACCCGCTGCTGGCCGCGGCAGACTTGCAGCGGCCGGCAGCCGTCGAGCAGCTCCGCACGCTCGGCGAGCAAGTCGGCGTGCCCGTCTACACCGACGACACCAAGGTCGCGCCGCACGGGGAGGTGCAAAAAGGGGCCGCGGTCGCGGTCTGCCGGGCCGCGATCCAGCAGGCGAAGCAGACGGGCCGGGACGTGGTGATCCTCGACACCGCCGGCCGGCTGCACATCGACGAAGAGCTGATGGGCGAGCTGCGCGAGATCAACACGCAGCTCAAGCCGCACCAGGTCTTCCTCGTGCTCGACGCGATGAGCGGGCAGGACGCCGTCAACAGCGCCAAGGCCTTCAACGAGCTGCTGGAAGTAGACGGCCTGATCCTCACGAAGTTCGATTCCGACACCCGCGGCGGCGCTCTCCTCTCCGCCAAGCTCGTCACGGGCAAGCCCGTCAAATTCATCGGCGTCAGCGAGAAGCCCGACGGCCTGGAAGAATTCCGCCCCGAGGGGATGGCACAGCGCATCCTCGGCATGGGCGACATCGTCGGCCTCGTCACCGAGGCAATGACCAAATTCGACCAGGAGGAATCCGCCCGCATCCAAGCCAAGATGGAGAAGGGCGAGTTCACCCTGGAAGACTTCATGTCCCAAATGGGGCAGGTGAAGAAACTCGGGCCGATGGGCAAGGTCATGGGGATGATCCCCGGCATGAGCCAGCTCACGCAGCAGATGAACATGAACGAAGGGGACGTCGACAGGCAGATGGGCCGCATGCGCGCCATCTACGATTCGATGAACCCAAAGGAACGGACAAAGCCCGACGTGCTGGACGGCGCACGAAGGCGGCGCATCGCGCGTGGCGCGGGCGTGCAACTTTCGGAAGTCAGCCAGTTCATCAAGCAGTTCGAGATGAGCCGCGACATGATGCGCGCCGTCGGCGGCATGGGCATGATGGGCAAGCTCAAATTGATGAAGCACCTGATGAAAGGCGACCTCGCCGGCCTGGGAATGCCCGGCGGCCCGATGATCAAGACGAAAAAATCAGGGTACATGGAGAAGAAGGATCGGAATAAGAAAAAGAGGAGATGAGGAAAGGAGGCGGGAGCGAGGAGCCAGGAGCCAGTAGAAGACGCGCAGCAATTCCGCTCGCTTCCTGGCGCACAACCGACGAAATCATGTGTGCGCGTGCTTCTTCTACTGGCTTCTGGCTCCCGGCTCCTTTCCTCCCCCTCCCCCCATGCCTTCCATCACCAAAATCACCGAACAGAAACGCCGGGCCAATCGACGCAATGTTTTCCTAGACGGCGCGTTTGCGTTTGGCGTCAATTTGAACGTGGTCGCGAAGTTTCGGCTTCGGGAGGGGATGACGCTCAGCGAGGCTCAAGTTTCGGAAATCCAGCGGGGGGAAGTGCGGCAGGAATGTTTCGACAAGGCGATGCAGTACCTGCAAATGCGTTTGCACAGCCGGGCGGAGCTGGGGAAGAAGCTGATGCGACGGGAGTACGGACAGGCCGTTGTGGACGGCGTGCTCGATGATCTGGTCCGCCTCGGATACCTGAACGACGAGCAATTCGCGCGAACCAAGGCGCTGTCGGCCTCCGAGCACAAGCACCACGGCCGTCGCCGGGCCAAGATCGAATTG
>JAQGHH010000344.1 GCA_028288945.1 Phycisphaerales bacterium | reverse complement strand
GCGAGGACGTCCCCCGGCTGATCGACTTCTTCCTCGACAAGTACAACGCGATGAACAGCCGCAGCCTGCGGCGGATCAACCGCGACATGCTCAACGTGCTGCTCCGCTACCCCTGGCCCGGCAACGTGCGCGAATTGGAAAACGCGATCGAGCGTGCGGTGGTGCTGAGCCGGGATGACGATTTCACGGAAGACTTATTGCCCCTGAGCGTGCGGATGTTCGCCGCCCAAAGGCGGTCGAATCAGTCGTCGGAATCGATCGAGCAACTCACCAAGCGCCTGGCCGACCAGGCGGTGACCGACTACGAAATGCGCGAGGGCGAAATCTACCAGCTCGTCATCGACCAGATCGAGCACGCCCTCATCGACAAGGCCCTCGCCAAATGCGGCGGAGTCAAAACCAAGGCTGCCGACTTCCTAGGCATCAACCGAAACACGTTGAACAAGAAAGTGAAGGAGCTGGGGATTGAATCGGCGGACGTGTGACTTCCCTCTCCCTCTTAGGGAGAGGGTTAGGGTGAAGGTAAAGCGTTCGGAGTGTCCGACGGCGCGTTTCGCAGAATCGTAGGGTGGGCGTACTCGCCCACCGCTGTCGCCATGCGGAAACGGCGGTGGGCGAGTACGCCCACCTTACGAGTCAATTCGCCGCGCAAAAAACACGGGCTCGGCACTACTCGCGCTTCACCCTCACCCCGGCCCTCTCCCTGGGAGGGAGAGGGAGAAAGAGCCTACACATCGCACAACGCCACCGCCTCGCGCAATCCGACCAGTGGGTCGCGCGTCGGGATGAACTCCTGCCCGACGTACCCCTTGTACCCTGTATCCATCAGCGCCCGCAGGATCGGCGGGTAATTGATCTCCTGCTTGTCATCGAGTTCCCCCCGCCCCGGATTTCCGGCGGTGTGGACGTGGCCGATGTAGTCCTTGTGCTGCTTGATCCGGTTGATCACGTCGCCGTCCATGATCTGCACGTGATAGATGTCGAACAGGAGCTTGAGCCGTTCGCTACCGACGCGCTTGATGAGTTCGATGCAGTAATCCGTGTGATCGCCCTGGTAGCCGGGGTGGCCCTTCATCGTCGCGTTCACCCGGCTGTTGAGCATCTCAAGGCAGATCGTCACGCGCTTCGCCTCCGCCCATCCCACGATCCGCTTGTACGCCTTCACGCAGTTGTCCATCCCGACGTCGTCGGGAATGCCGTCGCGCATGCCGGTAAAGGTGATGACGCTCGGCACGCCCGCCGATGAGCATTCTTCGATCCGCGAGCGGAGGGTCGCGAGGCATTTTTCCTGGTACTTGGGATTGTTCATCCCTTCGGTAAAGCCGTGGCTGCCGGCGATCGCGCAGGTGAGGCCGTGTTTCTTGAGCATGTCCCAGTGCTTGGGGTCAATGAGCTCGATGCTCACGCAGCCCAGGCTCTTGGCCACGCGCGCCATTTCCTCTTCGTTCCAATACTTCGAGTAACACCACTGCACGAGCGACTGCTTGACGTTGCCGCGGGTGGCCGCCGGCCCCTTGTCCGCGGCATCAGGTTTCCCCGCGGGCGACGGTTCCGCCGCCAGGGCCGGCGCGGCGATCGCGACGGCCGCCGCCGCAGTGGCCTGCAAGACACCGCGGCGGGTATGCGAATTGATGCCAGTTGGAAGTTGTTTGTTCGCATTTTTCATAGGGTTCTCCGCAATAGATTTCGCGTCGAGCGATGAATTTTGGTCACTCAACGCTCCGCCCACATTCCGGGCAGACCCCGGAAACATTGCCCGTGAGATCATAACCGCACAACAGGCATTGGCCTTCGGCAAGTCGCCTCCGGTCGCGCCATCCGCGAATCGTCTTGCCTGGCAGCGCCATGACATACCACATAATCAGCACCACCGCCCAGCAAAAAGCCAGGATCACGCTCAACACGAGAAAAACCTGGACGAAGGTTTGGGCCGTTTCAACGAAAGTGTGGCCATGGCCCATCAGCACGATGGCGACGCTCATCGCCGCGATGACCGAAAGCGACGCCACCGTAGCGGATGCCACCTGACGTATTCTCATCGCATGCCATCGTACCAAAACCATACCGTGACACGGGCGTCTCGCCCGTGCGAACGATGCGAAGATTTTAAAGGCCTTTGCTTCGGGATCCTTCTACTCCACCCGCCGCAGGCATGGGCGAGACGCTCATGTCACAATTGACCTTCTAACCCGGGCGCTGCACGACGGGAAACCCTCTCGGTTCTGGTTTGGGGCCGGCGCGCTCGTCCTGCCCGAACACAACTCCCCGCCGCTCGCGGCCCAAGGCCGTGACGACAATCGCCATGCAGAAAATGATCGCGGCACTGACGCCCATGACGTGTGGGTATGGATGGCTCCGGGCCAACGTCGATTGAATCCACGCGATCGATGCCGCGATGAGGTTCCCGCATTGATAGGCAAAGCCCGGCAAAAATCCGCGGACCTGATCTGGCGAAAGCTCGTTGATGTGCGCGGGGATGATCCCCCACGCCCCCTGCACCATGAACTGCATCAGAAACGCCCCGACGATGATCGGCGCGAGCTTCGCCGACAGGGCCCATAGGGGAACGACCGCCAGCGCGCCGCAGAAGGCGGTGATCATCATCTTCCGGCGGCCCAGGCGGTCGGAGGCCAGCCCGAAGGCGACTCCGCCGACGATCGCGCCGCACATCATGATGATGACGACCTTCGAATAGAGCTTCGCGTCCATCCCGCGGAAGTGTTTCATGAACGTCGGGAACATGTCCTGCGTGCCGTGCGAGGAGAAGTTCATCATCGCCATGAGCAGCGTGAGGTAGACCCACACCTTCCAGTGCGACAGGATCCCGCGGACCAGCTCCGTCCAGTCCCGAGCCTTGGTCTTCTGCCAGACCTCCGATTCCTTGATGCCGAAACGGATGAATAGCGCGAGAAGCGCAGGCAAGCCGCCGATGAAGAACATCTTGCGCCAGCCGAAGCGGTCGAGCATGAAGTACGCCGCGACCGCGGCGAGCAGATAGCCGAACGCGTACCCCTCCTGCAAAAATCCGCTGAGCACGCCGCGCCACTTCGCCGGCACCTTCTCCATCACCAGCGATGCCCCGACTCCCCATTCCCCGCCCATGCCGATGCCGAAGAGCGCGCGAAGAATGAGGAACGTGGTGAAGTTCGGCGCAAACCCGGTCGCCACCTCGACGGCGGAGTAGAAGACCAGATCGACCATCATCGGAATCCGCCGGCCGAACCGATCGGCAAGCAATCCAAAGATCAGCGCTCCCACCGGCCGAAACGCCAGCGTCAAAAAGATCGAAAACGCCATGTCCGGCTCGCCGACATGAAAGTCCGCCTGAATCCGCGGCAGAGTGATCACGACGAGGAAAAAATCGAAAGCATCAAGCGTCCAGCCGAGGAAGCCGGCCATGACTGCGGAGAGGGCGTCGCGCGTGGAGACGGGAGACGACTCCAACCGAGCAGTCATATCTTCGACAGGGCGTTCGTCCATCGGCAGATGCCTCGTCTTGTGTTATGGGCTGCCGGCAATCACGCTTCCATCGGAATGGTGGCCGGTGCCGCCCTTTAGCGAGCCGGTTTGGCGCTTAGGGACTTCGCGGCCGCCCCAAAGCGCAACGGCAACCACATCCTGACCGCGGCAGTCCATCCAAGGTAGCACAAAACCAAAATCCAACCGATCGCCGAGTTGATGGCATCCGCCGATCTTTTATGCGCTGGCGCAGGTCCGTAAAGGCAATTCACCCCTTGTGATGTAAGAGTTATCCTGACACCGATTCTGCCCCGCCGTAGTTTTGCGTTATTCGAGTCGTTAGGACGGTCGATAGACCTCCTAATGCAGTTCCGCGCGCCGATCGTGTCGGAGGGTCGTGGTTCGTTCAGGTATGTCGCCATGGGCTTACTCTCGGTACGCGCCGGGCGAAATGGGTACACATGGTGACGAGAAGAATTCTAATCATTGACGACGCCGCGATTCTCCGCGAGCCGCTCGCGGCCAGTCTCCGCCTGGCCGGGTACGAGTCGTTGTGTGCATCCGATGGGAAGGAGGCACTGTTGCTCCTGCGATCGAGCAAGCCTGATCTGATTCTACTGGACCTGGCAATGCCGCGGATGGACGGCCTCACATTCCTGCGGCGTCTGCGGTCTGATCCCGCTTGCTCCGAGACCCCGGTGATTCTGTTGACAGCCAGTTCGGATAAGAAACATGTCCTGGAAGCGGCAAAGCTGAAAGTCCAGGGCTACGTGCTGAAGACGGCGTTCTCCTTGCAACAATTGCTTGAGCGGGTAGAGAAACTTACACCGGCCCATGAGCCTCATACATCTCCGGTGGGGCCATGGCTACATGGCGTATCGAGCGTTTCCGTCGATTCCGCCCGGCCTTCCACGGAGCCGGCACAAATTACTGCCGTTAGTCCTGCGCCGGCTGATCCGGTTGAGTCTGGGTCGGCCGGTCAGTCATTTGAAATCCCTCAACTGCTGACGACCGAACAGTGTGTGCAACGAGCCGAGAAGGCCCTGCAGACTAAAACGCTTTCCGGTGTGGTGATGCAAGTTCTCTCGCTGGCCGCTTCCCCGCGCGGTGACGCCTCGCAGCTCATATCGCTTATCGCCCGTGATCCGATGCTCTCGGCCCGGGTGCTGAAAGCGGCCAATACTTCCACGTACGCATCCAGCCGCGGCGTGGTAACGACGATCCCTGACGCCGTGCGGAACATCGGCAGCGAAACGGTTCGCAACATCGCCGCCGCGATGGGCATTTTCAACGCCCTGCCGGAGACGACCGCCGACGGGTTCAACCCGATCCGCTGCTGGCAGCACTCCTTCGCCGTAGCCCGGCTGTGCGAACAATTGACCACCGCCACGAGCCCGGAGGACGGCGGCGTTGCCTACCTGGTAGGGCTTTGTCACGACCTGGGCGAGATCATGTTGCGCTCGACCTTTGCCGCCGAATACCGGCAGATACTAGACGTGCAAGCGCGCACCGGCCGGCGCCGCGACGAAGTGGAACGCGAGATGCTGGGCATGAACCACAACGACCTGGTCGTGACGATTCTGCGCTGCCTCGGACTGCCGGATACCATTCGAGTGCCGATCGAGACGTTCTACAGCGTCGGCCCGGGTAAGCCGCTGGGCAGCGGCGCCCCCGCGCTGGCCAAGGTGCTCAGGATAGCGAATCTCTACGCGAACGGACTGCTCATGGCTTCCTCCGGTTCGGCCCGCGTTTTCCCGCTCACCCCGGCCGAATGTCGGGCCGCCACCGGCCAGGAAGCACCTGTTCCGCCGGAGGGCGAACAATTCCGCTGCGAAGTCCTGAGTCTCACCGGCACTCTCGCTCGGCTATCGGCGCAGGAAGAAACCGAACTGATGAAGCCGATGTACCAGCGGCAGCGAGCCCAATTGTGGATTGCTCGCGATCCGGCATTCAGCGCGTTCGACCCGGTCGCCGCCGCGCTGGGCTCCCTGACGGAGGCGGATATCCACGACCGGCTGCCGATCGAGGATCGAGAATGGACGGAGCATTGTGGAGTAGTCGTGATTGCGAAGAGCAGCGTAACGGAGGGTTTCGGCGGGGCGGAGATCGCCAAATCGCTTGCCCTTCGCGCACGAGGCCCAATACCCGTGCTCTGGCTCGTGGCAAAAATTGAGCCGACCAGTAAGCCGTTCACGCCGGCGCCACAGGCGCTCCCGGTGACATTGGATCAGTTGGCGGATTTCGTGAAGGCTCTCGCTCCTCAACGCGGGTAGCAATTGAATTCGATGGGATGAAATCCGTCCTGCATATGTCGGCTCGGTTCGAACCCGAAACTGATTAATCGAACACTCCGCTTTTCCCCGCAATGCGTGGGAAACCGTTGTAGATTCAGGACGTTTTGCCCAACACAACACCGCACCGGCGCATGCCGGCGCGGTGTCAGTGGGTGAACCCAACCAAAATGACGACGAAGCGGAGAGCATGATACCACGTTCGAGCCGTGAAGCTCTCCTGGCTGCGTTGCGTCAGTTGGTCAAAGACAATTGTGCCTGGGATTGAGCGGAGAAGGCGCGATTCGAACCCCCGTTTGGGTATCCCCACACCCTTCCCCACATGGGGATAGGCACTGCTGCCAGTTGAGCTTGAATTATCAAGGGTTTGTGCGGATTGTGGCCTGGAGTGCCACCCCCGACTTCATTCGGTTTTGGATTGCTTTGAGTGTTCTGTTTCCTCGCTCGGCCGCCTCGCTCGGAACCTCGGCCCTCACGGGCCTCGGACCGGCCTCACGGCCGGACACGGGAGACACTTCGATTCAATGCAACAGGGGATTTCGCCCTACCGACCAACATACAACCGCAATAGGACAACGGATTCAGAGCAGCCATTACGCCGCTGCCGCGGCCAAAAGGTTGTTGCTTCGCAACCCAATTCTCACGGGTTAGGAAGGAGTAACCCGCTGGACTTGCCAGAGGATACGGGGAACGATAGCTTAGCACCCATCGCATCGATATTCGGAGGCCGAAATGGGAGCGGCGAGCAAGCGAAGGCGGGGGTCTGTGGCGGAACGTGCAAAGCCGGCCGCCCAGCCCACGAGCGCGATGTCCGATCTCGTGCAGCAGGCCAAGTCCCTGCACCGCTCGGGCAAAATCG
>JAQGHH010000335.1 GCA_028288945.1 Phycisphaerales bacterium | reverse complement strand
TATCGCCTGCCTTGCTTTGATCGTGCTCTTCACGGCGACTTCCGCCGTGTATGCGCTTTACTCTGTGAACGACAAGGGAGACTGGCCGCAAAGCTGGCCGAAGGAATTGGAGCCGCTGCGAAAGCAGGCGCGCACTTTGGTCGGGCCGATGGTTGAGAACCGGCATTACGAAATCCCCTTCACCAAGCGGGAGGAGTTCGAGGCCGCCTGGCCGCACCTCCTGGCGGTGAAGAGCAAGGGGGCGCCCATCATCCTGGTGCGCGGGCCCAAGACTGATTTCATGGAGGTCAAGCCCGCGGGGGTTCTCATCCACTCGCCGCCCGTCGGGACGGACAAGCGGGCCAATCCTGAAGCCCCGATTCCCGGCCAAAACAACCCGAGAACGACGTGGATGAACACGACGTTTATTGAACTGGTCGTCGACGGAAATATCGTCGATCTGAACCGCATCGCCCTGCCGGCGGACACGCTGATTATCGACGAGCGGTTCAAGGACGGGCAGAACCCACCGGTCGTCAAGCCGGGCGGCAATTGAATCGTGCTGTTGTCGCCATGAGAGGGTATGGGCTCGGTCCGGAACGCCGATGGAAAGACGCCCCCCGCCTCCGACGACCGCGCCGCAATCGGGTCGGAGAAAGTCCGATCTTGAGCGACTGCTGCGCGCGATTCTCGACGATGACCGTTCCGGCTCCAGGGATCTGATCAAAGCGGAGCCGGGGTTGTCCACCGCTGCGGTGGACGAAGCCAGACTCTATGAATCGAACATCGTTCATTGGTTCTATGCCAATGACACGGCCCTGCACCTGGCCGCCGCCGGCCACCGGGTGGTGATCGCCCGGCTGCTGCTCGCGGCGGGCGCCGACCCCAATTCGGCCCGCAATCACCGTCAGTCCCGTCCACTACACTACGCAGCCGACGGCTTCATTCAAAGTCCGTCATTTAGTGCATCGAGCCAGGTGAAGACGATTCGTTGTCTATTGAATGCGGGGGCTGATCTTCACGCCGCGGACAAGAACGGCGCAACGGCGCTGCACCGCGCGGTGCGCACGCGCTGTGCGGCGGCGGTCGAATGCCTGCTTCAAGCCGGCGCCGATCCCGGGGCCCCGAACCGTTCCGGCGCTACGCCGTTTCATCTGGCCGCGCAGAATACGGGGCGTGGTGGAACCGGCGACGCAGCGGCCAAGGCAGCGCAGCGGCGAATCATCGAAGTGATGCTGTCGCACGGAGTCAGCCCGACGATTAGGGATGGTCAGGGTAAGTCGGTCCTGGATTGGGCAAAGAGCGGATGGGTTCAACAACTGCTATCCGGCAGCGGCTGATATTGCCAGGCGGCATTTATATCAGACTTGGAGTTACCAATGAGGCGATTTGCCGTGGGCGTACTTATGTGTTGGCTCGCAGGTTGAGCGGCGACGCACGCCGCGAAGCCCGGTCAAGGGACAGGAGATGCACCCGTGAGGCTTGGAAACTTCTCAGTGACCAAGGCCGACGAGTCGACAACCAGACCCCGCGAGCCTCACGCTGTTCGATCCTGATGGAAACCAAATCCTCATCGATCAGCACGTGCCCGGCCCGCGCAAATAAGCCGGCCCACGCGATGCACCAGCGGGAAAATTGGAGCGCGCGACGCGCCGGCGATGGAGCCGCAGAACAACAGGTCGCAGCGCCTCACTCTGCCCCGCG
Organism: Phycisphaerales bacterium; assembly: GCA_028288945.1. Classification (GTDB taxonomy): domain Bacteria; phylum Planctomycetota; class Phycisphaerae; order Tepidisphaerales; family Tepidisphaeraceae; genus RYN-428. The sequence continues at coordinate 5,828 of JAQGHH010000335.1, read as the reverse complement.
GAGCCGCACGCGGAACCGCACCGGCTCGACCATTCCCGGGAGCTCGACCGAGGGGGCGAGGATTTCGCCAGTGCTCACGCCCGGAGGCACCGCGAGCCATGCGCTGAAGAGCTCGTCCACCGTGCGCCTCCCGCCGCAACGGGCGCACGCGACGGATCGCTCTTGCGCCGCGCAGTTGGGGCACCACAGCTCGACGCGCATGGAAACCATCGCCATCCCGCCCTGTGCGGCTTCGATGTCGCGGAGCACCAGCGTGATGAAGCCGGGCTCGTCGAGCCGTGCGGCGCCGCACGCGAGCAGCGAGGAGAGCGACCCGCAGAGCCGCGACAGCATGACGGCAGGTGCCGGCTGTCGTGCGGCGCGATGCGGAGGGCTCGTTGCAGCGGTGGGGCGCGGTGCGCTTGCGCCCGCGGGCCCGGACACGCGGCGGCGCCAGTCGTACGCGGCCCGTGCGATCGGGTCCGAGAGCACGGTGTACGCCGCCGAGAGTTGTTGGAACGTGGCCGTCGCGCCAACGCCCGCGCGGTCGGGGTGCCACTGCGCCGCGAGCTGGCGCCAGGCCCTGCGCAGTTCGTGGTCATCAGCGCCGGCATGAACGCCGAGCAGCGCGTAGTAATCTTCGGTGGAAGGGGGAAGCATCGGGCAGGCGCAGTGTAGCCGATGCCGGATATGCGGTCCACGGGGCGTCTGGATTCGGGAGGCCGGAGCGTGGGGCATTGACGGAGTGATGGAGCCAGTTGATCCGTCGCCCGCCATGATTGCTCGCCGCGTCTCGGTTTCATCTCTTGGCTCCTTACGGCGTGCGAAGCGGAATGGAGTCAGCGAGAGCCCCCCGCGGCATCAATCTCGAAAGTCGCTTTTACAAATACCGCAAATACGAGCAGCAGCACCACCAAATAAAAGCTCAGGCCAAGTAGAGGCAAAAGGAGTCGGTATTTGCGCAATATCGACTCGGCGAATGCCACGATCGCGAAGACAAATCCAACGGCAAACAAAATGAGCATGACATCCTCGGTATCACCGAGAATGCGTCGAAGATTGAAAACCTTAAAACCTGCGAAGAACGCCAAGCCCGCGAGGGGGATAATCGCCGACAAGATGCCGAGCGGCGAATGCGGTAGCTTTCCGTTGATGCTCGCGTGGTGCAGAGATTCGAGCTTTGGGGCCATGGCGATGACATGCTACCTGGAACCACTGGCTCGTCGATGGCATGGCAACTCATCACTTTTTTGTTGCTATTTTTGGGCCTGTCAAATATGTTGTATGTTGCGGCTTGTTCAGCAGGCGCGACACGTCGGCAGGTGATTCTTCATTTCGGCGGGAGAGCACTTATGCGTATCCGATCAATCAGCGTCCTTTCGGCGATAGTCGCCGGAGTCGTGCTTCCGGGTTCAGTTCACGCGGCGGGGATCGTGTGGGACAATGTTCAGAACATTTCCGGCCCGGGCGGCACGACGGTGAGCACAAGCAAGACCCAGGGCGGCCCGGGAAACAACGTGACCATTACGAATGGCACAGACGACGTCAGCACGCTGGGAACGCAGGTGTTCGGAATCAATTATTCGGGCACGTCCGGGTCCACCTACCCATACGCCGCAACGATCAACGGCCAGAACTTTTATAGCTTCCGTGACAGCAGCCCTTTTCCCGTCAGCTACAGCGCCACGGGTGTGACCAACACCTACCCGAGCTTCGGTACGCCGGGCGCAACGGGCCAGTCGTACGGCGTTTTCGATACGGCGGGCGTCGGCCCCGCTTCAGACTACACCCTCGCCAATGGCGCCTATTCCAACTCGGCGACGGGAACGATCACTTTGGGGAATCTGGCCGTTGGCAACAAATATCTCGTGCAGTTCTGGGTGTCCGACGCCAGAGGCGGCCCTGTGTTGCCGACCCGCGTTGAGAAGCTCGCCAGTGCTACTGGAGGCGACACCAACTCGCCGGTGCTCGCTTATCAGGGGCCCGGCAGCGTCGACGGCCAATGGGTCACCGGCACCTTCGTGGCGGATGCCTCTGGAACCGAGACGTTGATGCTTACGGCCAGCAACACCAATGCGTTCGCGGGAGATGGTGGGTCCGCCCAGGTCAACCTGCTTCAGCTTCGCGACATCACAAATACTCCCGAGCCGGCTTCGCTTAGCCTGGCAGGCTTGGGCGCGTTGGGCCTCCTCGCCCGCCGTCGTCGCGCGTGATCGCTCGGATTGAAATTCGGAGATTCCGGCAACATTCAAATCTCAGCCGGGCGACATTTTCGCCCGGCTGAGATTCTTTGTTTACTGGAAAGACGAACTGGACAGAATGGAACTCGTCCTATGCGATCGCCGCCACCCGCTCTCGAACGGATCACGCCTGGGAACGCACTGGTCTACAAGACAATCCGCCTCACGGCCTTGCGGGATTCGCCCAGCGCGTTCGGCGGCACGTATGCCCGGGAGTCAGAGCTTTCTGACGCCGATTGGATCCAGCGCGCCGCCGACTGGGGCGGCGAAAGGTCCATGGGTTATCTCGCGATGGATTCGGGGGCCGGCTGCGGAATTGCCGCGGCGTTTTTGGATGAGCATGATCCGCTGACGGCTCACCTGAGATCCATGTGGGTGGCCCCCACCCATCGGCGGGCCGGGGTCGGCCGGTCGCTGATCGACGCGATTGACGCCTGGGCCCGCGGGCGAGGGGCACGCGCGTTGCGTTTGATGGTCACAAGCAGCAATCACTCGGCGATCGAATTCTACAAACGAAACGGATTCTCGATGACCGGAAACACCAAGCCGTATCCGAATGATCCGGCGCTCATCGAGTATGAGATGTCCCGGCCCGTTTTGGCGCTATAGGCTGCCCTCGCCCGGCATTCTCCACGATCCGTGCCTTCACCAGCTTCCGCACAAGGGCGCTCACGTGCAGACGAGAGAGGTCCCGCCGACGCGAAAATCAATTCGGGCCATCGGCGACGTAAAGTGGTTTGGTCCCCAATGCATGTGGCGTGGCTGTCAAGTGCCGTGAGACTTGCCGCCGGGGTTCTTCAAAACGTCCCGCGAAACATCGTCGGGAACCCGGCGTTCGCCGGCCCGAAATATTTCCCGCTTGATATATTCCCATATGGGAATATTATCCTGCCGTGCCCCGCGCGTAATTTTTTTAAGAGGAGTCTAGCATGAAGACCGTTGAATTCATCCGTATGGGTCTGGACATGAGTGCCGGCATTGCGCTCCAGCTAATCGAGGACATGGAGGATCAGCCGCTCATGTTCCCGACGCCCAAAGGCGGCAATCATCCGCTGTGGGTCCTGGGGCATCTGGCGTGGGTGGAGGGGGAACTGCTTCAGGTCATGCTCGGCCGGGCCAACCCGGTTGCGCACTGGAAGCCCGTATTCGGCCCTGGCACCGAGCCGACGGCGTCGGCCGCCGACTACCCCTCGTTCGACGAGGCGAGGAAGGCCTTCCAGGACCTTCGCGGCCAGACGCTGAAGGTGCTGGCCACGCTCACCGATGCCGACCTTGATCGCTCGAGCGAGCGGTGCCCGCCGGAGGTTAAGCACCTGATCGGAACGTACGCGCAGTGTTTCCTCATCATGATCGTCAACACTATGACCCACCATGGGCAGGTCGCGGATGCCCGCCGGGCGGCCGGGCGCAAGCGTTTGCACCTGTGAAAAGGAGACGCCGCTAGTCGTGTCGCTAAAAGGGGGACGATCGGATGATGCCGTCGCGAAAATACGAAAGCCATGTTAACAGGTTGCTGGAGGTCGCATTGATGGAGGGAGGAAAGGACAACTGATTGACGCGGCGACGCGGTAAAGTGACCGAGAGTTTCCCCTCGCTCAGCATTTCTACTTACTGTCCGTATTTGCTGGTGGCGGCAGCAATTTGCGCTTGACACAGTCGGTGGGGAACCGTAGCTTTCTCATGCTATAAAGTTTTCGGGGCCCTGCGCACATTTATGATCTCCAACTGCCGTCAATTCCAATAGTTGAGACGATCACACGGGCCGGCCGATAATGCGAGAATGAAGATGCCGCTGGATCGCAACGCCACCAGTCTGCCCGTACATGTCGATACCGAGGTCGGCAAGACCATCGTCGACACGGGTCTGGCCACGCAGGCCGAAGTCGAATATTGCCGCGAGCAGCAAAAGCAATCTTCCGACCCCAACCAGCGCAGCCTCGCCGACCTTCTCGTTGAGAACGGCTTCATCACGCCCAACCAGGCCAAGCGCATCGGCCGGCGGGTGGAAGAGAGCCAGAAGTCGCAGATCCCCGGCTACCACCTGATCAGCAAAGTCGGCAAAGGGGCGATGGCCAGCGTCTACAAGGCCCGGCAGATTTCGCTCGACCGCATCGTCGCCATCAAAGTCCTCCCCCGCCGGATGGGCGACAGCAAAGAATTCGTCGAACGCTTCTACTACGAAGGCAAGGCCGCGGCCAAGCTCTCGCACAACAACATCGTGCAGGCAATCGACGTGGGCTCCACCGCGGACGGAATCCATTATTTCGTGATGGAGTTCATCGAGGGGCGGACGCTGTACGATATCATGCAGCCCCCGCCGGTGGGCGAGGGGCGCAACTTCGGCGAAGCCGAGGCGCTGGACATCATGATCCAGATGGCGGATGCCCTGGCACACGCGCATCAGCGGGGGCTGATTCACCGCGACGTGAAGCCCAAGAACATCATTCTTACCCCCGAAGGCGTCGCGAAGCTGACCGACCTGGGCCTGGCGCGGGCGATGGCGGATACGAACGTCGCGGAATCCGAGGCCGGCCGGGCCTACGGCACGCCCTACTACATCAGCCCCGAGCAGATCCGCGGCGACGTGGACATCGATTTCCGTGCGGATATTTATTCGCTGGGCGCGACGATGTACCACCTGACGACCGGCCGGCCCCCCTTCGAGGCGGATTCGCCCACCGCCGTGATGCACAAGCACCTGAAGACGCCGCTGAAACCGCCCGACCACATCAACACGGCCCTGAGCGCCGGCGTGGGCGAGATCATCGAAGTGGCGATGGCGAAAAACCGTGAGGACCGCTACGCCCGTACCGAGGACATGCTCGAAGACCTCCGCGCGGTCCGCGCCGGCCAGGCCCCGATCCACGCCAGGCGCACGGTCGACCTCGACGCCCTCCGGCAGATCGAGGAGACGGGCAAGACGGTCGACATCGCCCCCACGCCCGACCCCGCGCTGAACCTTTGGAAGCAGCCGATGTTCATGGTCCTCGTGGGGGCCGCGGCAGTTTCAATGGTCATCAACCTCGTGCTGCTGGTCGTGCTGCTGGTGAGCCGCAAGTAGAATGAACAATCCGGTCGCATTCATCGGGCTGGGCATCATGGGATTGCCCATGGCCGGGCACCTTCTCGACGCCGGCTGCGAGCTCACGGTCCATAACCGCACCAAATCAAAGGCCGAACCGCTGCTGGCGCGTGGGGCGCGCTGGGCCGACACGCCCGCCGAAGCGGCACAGCAGGCCGCGACCACTTTCATCTGCCTCCCCGACACGCCGGACGTCGAAAGCGTGGTGCTGGGCGACCGCGGCGTACTCGCCGGCGCACGCCCTGGCTCCATCGTCATCGACCATTCCACCATCTCGCCAACGATCACCCGCACCATCGCCAAGGCCCTGGCCGCGAAAGGCATAGGCTTCCTCGACGCCCCCATCAGCGGCGGCGACATCGGCGCGCAAAACGCAACGCTCTCCATCATGGTCGGCGGCGACGAGAAGCAATTCGAGCGCACTCGCCCTCTCCTCGCGCACTTGGGAAAAACCATCACCTACTGTGGCCCCAGCGGGGCCGGGCAGCTCACGAAGCTGGTGAACCAGATCCTGGTGAGCATCACCA
>JAQGHH010000317.1 GCA_028288945.1 Phycisphaerales bacterium | reverse complement strand
GCTAAAAAATCAACTGAAACTGAGCCTGGATGATGACCTGATTTCCGCCGTGGCTGGCTAGAACGTCGTCGATCGTGCTGTTGACGGGCGAGCCGTTGGGGAGGTAGGTAGCTGCGCCGGAGAACTTGGCGCGATGGCCATAGAAGTAGTAGTTGAAGCCCGCCGTGATGTCATAAACAACGCTCTTAGTGCCGGACGTAAGCTCGCGCCTGTCGAAGTCGATCCATTCGAATCTTGCGAAGGGCTCCCAGTGGTCTTGAATTAGATAAGCAGCCATGAGGCGGATCGAAGCATCGTAAGTGTCGGCGGACGGGCCGGGCCCGGTGAACCCGCCGTTGGTGAGCGGATTGCCGCCATTGTTGCTGACGTATCGGCCCAAGTAAGCGCCATAGAGGCTTAGCCCGTTGGGCAAGGTGTACTGGACATCCGCCACATGGGTAAATTGGCCCGTGTCGCCCGCGGCGGTGTAGTCGAAGCCGGCGCCGAGGACCAACAGCGGATGCTTGTTGCCCAGTGCGGTGAACTGGGTGTAGTCATTCCAGTCGCCCATCAGTTTGAACTCGAACCGCCCGGCCGCTCCCCAGTCAGCCGTATTGGTGGGGAACTGTTGGAAGGTCGTGTCGAAGTTTCGCTCGCCGCTGGTGATCGCGATTTCAGTGCGGAACGGATTGTTTCCGTCGTAGCCGTAGCTGACGCTGGCGCCTTTAACGATGTCGTCGCCGTTGAGCAGCACGTTGTTCACGATCGAACGGCCGGGCGTGAGTGATCGGGTGGCATAGAGGATCTGCTCGTGATCCACCGGGTCGCGGATTTGGCCGGCCCGCAGCGCGAATGGCGTATTGGGAATGTGGTATCGCCCCCACGCATCCTGAAGACCCAGGTTTCCGGTCGTATCGCTGGTGGCCCAGATGAACTGATACGTCAGGTCGGGAGAGAAAATGTTTCCGTCGAGGATGAGCTTCATCCGCGGCAGTTCGAACCCATTTTGCGTGTCGCCTTCCGTGGCCGTCGCGCGTTCACGGTAATTGGTGGCATTGCGAATCTGGATGTAGGCCCAGGGGTGCAGAAGGAAGTTGCCGTCCTCGCTGCGAATAAAGAAGCCCAGGTTGCGGCTATAGCCTGCCGTGAGTCCCTCGACGTTCGTGAAGTCCCCATACTGGGCGGCGTCGTGACGGAGCCGGTCGATGGTTTCCCGCGTATCCGGCTCCGTGGGCGCGGTCTGTGGGAGCGAAGCGGATTGGGTCGGCGGCGGCGACTCCGCCACCTTCGCGCGAAGCTCCTTCACCTCTGCGCGCAGGGCACGGACTTCATCAAGCAGCTCCTGTTGCGCCGGAGCGGCGGCGTCCTTCTCGCCGGCCCACGCACTACTCCCCGTGCCGCAGCAAATCACAAATAGTGATGCGCATTTGTAAATTGTTTTCATGGGAAATGTTCCTGCTCGAATTCAAGCCAGCTCCGCGGTCAGAAGCCGTGCCCTTAGGAAACAGAAGAAACGGCCGGCACGTCGCCAAAAAGCGATATAAGTCCTTCGAGCATCGTCGGGTGGGCAAAAATTGCGTCGCGCAACGCGGTGTACGGGAGTCCGGCAATCATCGCGACTTGTACGCCCGCCATGATTTCACCCGCCTCGACTCCGAAGACGCTGAAGCCAAGGATGCGATCACTTCTGGTGTCGAGAAGGGCTTTCATAAAGCCTCTGGTTTCGGAAAGCGTTCGGGTTCGCGGTACCGCGATGATCGGGATTGTCACCGGGCGATAGGCTACGCCACGCGCGTTGGCCTCCGTTTCACTAAGGCCGACGCGTGCATATTCGGGGTCCGTGAACAAGCAGAACGGCACTTGCCGCCCAGTGGTCACGCGGTGACCGCCGAGGATGTTGTCGTGGACGATGTGGAAGTCATTTTCGGCGATGTGCGTGAACTGTGGGCTGCCGGCACACTCCCCCGCTGCCCAGACACCAGGTGCCGTGGTTTCCAGGCGCTCATTGACTTTAATGTACCCGCGGTCGGTGGTTTCCACTCCGGCGAGGTCCAGGCCGATGCCGTCCGTGTTGGGCGTGCGACCCGTCGCGGCCAGAAGATCGGTGCCTTCCAGGACGAGTTCCGAGCCGTCGCGGTTGGCGCTCAGTTTCACCGATTCGCCGGACTTGCCTTCAACGCGGGTGACATGAGTGTTCGTAACCACGTCGATCCCCTCGTCCCTGAACAACTCCCGCAGGGCCGCCGAGATATCTTGATCCTCGCGATTGACCAGACGAGTATTACGGTCGATTACCGTTACACGGCTGCCGAAGCGGCGCATCGCCTGGGCGAACTCGACGCCGACAAAGCCACCTCCCAGAACGAGGAGATGTTCCGGAACGCGGTCGAGCTCCAGTGCTTCGATATGGGTCAAGGGGTTCGCTTCACGAAGACCCGGTGTAGGATCGATGGTCGCATGGGTTCCCGTGTTAATAACGACCCGCTTCCCGTGAAGGAGGCGCATCGTCCCGTCGGCAACCGCGACTTCGATCGTGTTGGGTTCCACAAAGCGTCCCGAGCCCATGACCAATTCCGCTCCGCTTTTTCGGTATAGGTCGCGTTGCCCGTCCACCAGGGCGGCGACCATCGCGCGCTTGCGCGCACGCACGGCGGACATGTCGATCTTCCAACGGTCTTTGGTGATTCCGAATTCTTCGCTCCGCCGAAAGTACGAAGCGACTTTGGCGCTGTGAATGACGTTCTTGCTCGGAAGACAGGCGATGTTCTGGCAGGAACCTCCGACATATTTTCGTTCGATGTTGGCGGTCTTCATCCCCTTTTTGGCCAGGGTCCAACTGATGAGTTTGCCGGCCGTCCCGCTGCCCAACACGAGGAGATCATATTCTTCCAGTTGGGAGCCCCTCATCTGTTGATGATCCTGCTTTCCTGGTTTCATGACGTCCTCTCCCACTTGTACCTATCGGAAGTTGTACCTATCGGAAGCCCCCCGTGACGAAGAGCGTTTCACCCGTGACCCACTTTGAATCATTTGACGCGAAATACACGACCGCTGGAGCGATGTCGTCTGGCTGTCCAATGCGCCCGAGCTTCGAGCCGGCAATATACGCCTTGGCAAACGCGCCGTTCGGGTCGCTGGCCTCAGCATTGCCTTCGGTGACCACTGCTCCAGGGGCCACGCCGTTCACTCGGATTTTCCTAGGCCCCAGCTCGGCCGCGAACGTGCGCGTCAGCGAATCAACGGCAGCCTTTGACGCGGCATATACGCCCGCGCCGGGCAGTGAGGCCGTGGAAACGACCGAACTGAGGTTCACGATGCTTCCGCCGTCAGGCCCGAATTGCTTTACCGCCTCCTGCGTTGTGAGGATAAGACCCAGCACATTCAGGTTGAAATGCCTTTGGAAATGTTCGGGCGTAATCTGATCAAGCGGGGCAAAGTTGTACACGCCCGCGTTGTTGACCAGCACATCCAGCCGGCCGAAGGCCTTCTTCGTCTCCGCGAATAGATGCTTCACGTCTGAAGCATTCGAGACATCGGCCTGGACCGCAATCGCTTTGTCACCCTTCGATGTGATGTCGGACACCACTTTGTCGGCGCCAGATCGGCTGCTCGAATAATTCACGACGACCGACGCTCCCTCGGCAGCCAGCTGGCGGGCAATTTCTGCCCCAAGTCCTTTGGACGCGCCAGTCACGACGGCAACTTTTCCAGAAAGTTTCGAGGGCATGGCAGCTCCTTTCCTGGTTCAAATAGACCGTCTGGCACCATGGCAAGCCCCGCACGACGGCCATGGTGTCACAAATAACGATGCGTTTAACGATGCGTTCTGGTTTGCAATGCTCCTGCTCAATTCATGCCGGCACCACCACTTCCTTGGCCTTCGGTATCGCATCGAACGTCGCCTTGTCGATGTTGAGATGCGCCATGACCAATTCCGGCGGCGTGTGCGCCAACCACACCGAGAACGAAAGATCCTGATAATAGCTGCTCTTGAACATTTCCAGGAAGACCAAATCCGTGTCCCCCGTATTCTCGATGTAATGCAGCAGTGATTTCTCCACGTACCCGACGTCGC